>NZ_NCJX01000030.1:0-23401 GCF_002282635.1 Acidiphilium sp. 34-64-41
TTCCGTCGATCTGGCCTGGGTCGCCCTCCCCTTGCCTAAAACTAATGGATTTTAAAGGCTCCGCCTTTAACGGGGTCCAGGGGCAGAGCCCCTGGCCTTACTTACCCAAGCCCCGACGCCCCCGCCGTCGGCCTCAGCCGGGTTCAACGCGGTAGCCCAGGCGTTCGATGATTGGGGCCAGGATGGGCATGACGGGTTCGAGTTGGGTTCGGTAGTGCCGGTGGCGGAAGCGGGACCGGTCGTAGAGTTTTTCGGTCACTTGGGCGTAGCTGGCGGTGCGGGCGTAGCGCTGGTTTTTCTCGAATTGCAGGCAGGCGGGGTCGAAGTCTTCACCGATGAAGTCGAGCAGGCCGCGAATTTCCTGTTCCTGATGATCGACCACGTCTTCGTAGCGCACGGCGTGGTAGCGCAGGGCGGGGATATTGGCCCGGTAGTGTGCGATCAGGTCGGCGGTGAGGGCGTAGTGTTTCGCGGTGGTTTCCAATTCGGCGGCGCAGAACAAGCCGTGGGTGAGGTGGTTGGAATAGACCGAGAGCACCACGTCGAGCGGGTGGCGCAGCAGGTGGATGATCGGTGCGGCGGGAAACATCAGGTGGATCAGGCCGAGGTGGGTTTCGTTCAGCGGCATTTTATCGGTGAACCAGGCGGCGCCCTCACGCAGAATGCCGGCTTGGCGCACCCGGGCGAGGTAGTGATCGCGCAGCAGGTCGAGTCCTTCGCGTTGATCGCCCATCCATAATTCGCAGAGCGCATCGGGGTAGGTGAGGGGGCTGGCGAACAGCCTTTGCACCAGATGCGTGGCATCGTTGATATAGGGTAGCTCGTCGCCGGCGGCGATGCGGTTGTGCACCGACAGGGTCTGTTCGATCAGCGTGGTGCCTGAGCGCGGAAAGCCGACGATGAAGATCGGCTGCGGCATGTCGGTGCGCGTGGTGGCGCGGGGCAGTGTGGCGAGCCGCCGTTCGGTGAAAAACCCGCGCAGCCCTGCCGCGATATCCTGTGCCGTCTCCTCCATGTAGCGCCGCGCGCCGAGTTCCAGGGCGCGCGTCTTGCCGGCCTGATAGGCGGCGAACGCCTCGTCGTAACGGCCCAGCCGGTCGAGCAGCCGGCCTTTTTCCGATAGTTCGGCGGGTCCGAGGGTGCTGCCTTCACCCAGCCGGTCGAGCCGCGTCAGCGCATCCTCGGTGGCACCTTTGCGCGCCAGGATCGTCGCCCTTGTCAGCGCCACCGCCTGATTGCCGGGCGCGATCGCCTCGGCCTGTTCGACGAGTTCGAGCGCGCGATCGAATTTCCGGTCGGCTTCCTCGGTACGCGCCCAGCCGAGCACCGATTGCAATACGCCGGGGTTGGCCGCCACCGAAGTCGTGTATAATTGCCGCGCTTCCTCGATCCGTCCTTGCGTCTTGAGGTTCCAGGCGAGGTTGGCGAGCGTCACGGCGTCGTCGCGCTCGAGCAGGCGCAGCACCTCGCGATAGTGATATTCGCCGATCAGCGCGCGATTGGCCTCGGTCATCACCAGGCCCATCAGATTATGCGCCTGGGCGCTGCGCGGCGCGATCCGCACGGCGTTGCGCGCGTGGACCTCGGCCTCGGCCAGCGCGCCGCGCGCGAGCAGCATCAGCGTGAGTTCATTGGTCGGTGCGAAATTATTCGGGTTGACCGCGACCATGCGGCGCAGAATCGCCTCGGCGGCGCCGATCTTGCCGTCCTGGCGCAGCAGCCGGTGCAGGCTGAACAATGCATCCTCGCGCCCCGGTGCGAGTTCCAGGGCGGCGAGCAATGCGGCTTCGGCGCGCGCGTTGTCACGCTCCGCGAGCGCGGCCTCCGCCTGTTCCAGCAACGGCCGCACCGGTGCCGTCGCCGCCGGCGGGCTCAGCGTCGCAAGATCAAGCGCGCAGCAACGCAGCCGCCGCAGGCCGGAACCGCACGGGCAGGGGGTCGGGTCCATTGTTCAGTCGTTGCTGGGATACAGCGCCATCAGCGCCTTCTGCCGCTGCCACGCCCGCAGCAGCCGCCACGCGCCGTAGCGCTTGACCCCTTGCGCGCGCAGCACCGCCCCGATCCGGAACGCCGCGCCGTAATGAAAAAACTGCGTCCGATAGGCTTCGATGATGCTGGTCTCGGGGTCCCAGATATGCGTCGCTTCAGATCCCGCGCCGTTGACCTCGATGATGCTGAACCCCTCGCCACGCCGCAGCGCATTGGTCGAGGCGAAGCGCAGGTCGAACCGGCCGAAGTGAAACTCCGGAATATCCCGCGCAATCGCATCGATCCGCGCGGTCAGTTCCGGCGTGATCAGGTGGCGGCCGTCCTTGAAGGTCGAGCCGCGGCAGTGATTGCCGACGAACACCAGCCGCACCCGCTCACCCATCGCCGGCACCCGCGCCGCCTCCGCACCCAGTTTTTCGAGCAGCAGGTGAGAGACGGCGTTGAGCCGGTCATCGGCGGCGATCAGGTCGCGAATCCGCGACCGTCCATCTCCGGTCACGATCGGTGCGTATTTCAGCGTGACCGAGGTGATCCGCCCCTTGGCCGCGCCCGGCTCGCGGATGTAAAAAATCCCCGCCTCGCCCTCATCGGTCGCGAGCGCCTGCAACTGCAACCGAGTCGCGCGCGGAAACGCGGCCAAATAGCGGCCGAGCGCCGCGCTGGTCTCGACCAGCCGCACGCCGCAACCGTTGCAACTCATGTCCGGCTTGGCCACCACCGGGTAGGACAAGCCCGCTTCCGCCATCGCCGCTTCGGCCATGATGAGATCGGCCGGCCCGGCGTGCGCCTGGGTGGTGATGCCGACATAGGGCGAAATCCAGCGCCGCGCCTCGGGCCCGGCCAGGTCGAGAATATCGTTTTTCGACTCGCCGCAGATGCCGCCCGCCTCGATCCGCGGGTTGGTCAGCGCCGGCAGCGTCAGGCTGCGGTGGCGCAGCGCCTGGAAAATCCAGAACACCACCACCGGCGCATAAAACACGAATCCCGGCCAGAACTCGAAAAACGAGACGGCCTTGGCGCCGCCGCGACGCGCAACCGCGCCTTCAAGCCGTGATGCGGGCGAAATATCGCTCATCAACCATCCTTTCCGATCTTGTCCGATTGCCACCGGGCGATGATCCGTCCAACCACTATGAGAAGAAGCACGAGCACGGCAAGCCCGACCCAGCGATACGGGCCGAGGTAGTGCAGCATCAGCGCGCCGAGTTTCAGGCTGATAAAGAACAACAGGCTGGTCCACGCCAGAGTCGCCATGATCGCGGCTGCGGCGAAGGTCAGGAACGGCGCCTTGAGAAACCCGCAGGTGGTGTAGGTCGGCAGCCGCAATCCCGGCACGAACCGGCTGACCAGCACGAGCGGGATCACCCGCTGGCTCACCCAGTCCCGCCCCAGGTCGCGCCGGCGTTTGGGCACCATCCGCTGCGCCCACGGGTGCTTGGCCGAAAGCCGACCCAACCCGTACAAACCCAGATCGCCCAGCACGATTCCAGCATACAGCGAGCCGAGTGCGAGCGGCAGCGCCACCGCGCCGGAGGCCACCTGCATCGCGGCGAGCAGCGTCGCGGCATCCTCCAGAATGAAGGTGCCGAGAATGATCGTCGTGATCTCGAGCGGCGGGCTGCCGGCCGCCGAGCCGAGAAGCGTGCTGAAATCGGTTAACCACATGCGACTATCACATAGGCGAAACCGCCGCGTTTACCAATGTGGACCGCATCAGGCCCGGATTCCAGACGTTGCGGCCCCGTGCGACCTCATGTCACAGCACGGCAATGACCACGCTCCTGCCGCCCGCGATCATCCATGCACTCGCCATCGTGATCTTCGTCCTGACCTATCTCGGCGTCGCCCTGGGCCGGCTGCCCGGCTTTCGGCTCGACCGTACCGGCATCGCCTTCGTCGGCGGCGCGCTCATGATCGGCTGCGGCGGTCTCAGCTTCAAACAGGCGATCGCTGCGGTCGATTTCAACACCATCGCCCTGCTGCTCGGCATGATGATCCTGGCCGCCAGCCTCCGCCGCGCCGGTTTCTTCGCGCTGGTCACGCGCACTGCCCTCAAACGCGCCAAACACCCGCTCGCCCTGCTCGCCGCCGTCGTCGCCGTCTCCGGCATCCTCTCGGCGGTGCTGGTCAACGACACGATCTGCGTCGTGCTCACCCCGCTGGTGCTCGAAATTGTGCTCGCCGCCGGCGTCGCCCCCATGCCCTACCTCATTGCCCTCGCCGCCGCGTCGAACATCGGTTCGGTCGCCACCATCACCGGCAATCCGCAGAACATCATCATCGGCAGCCTCTCCGGCATCAGCTACGCCCACTTCGCCGCCACCCTCGCGCCGATCGCCGCCCTCGGCCTGATCCTGGTGTTTGCCACCGTCGCCCTGCTGTGGCGCGGCCGACTGCGCCCGGCCGAACCGGCCGCGCCGCAGGACCGGAAACCGGAAAAAACCGCAGCCATCCACCTTCGCCTGATGATCAAGGCCATCCTGATGCTCGCCGTCTTCGTCATCGCCTGCCTCGCCGGCGTGGCCCCCGCCGAAGCCGCGCTGATCGCCGCCGCCCTCATGCTGCTCACGCCCGGCCTGAAAGGCGCACCCCTGATCGCCGAGGTCGACTGGTCGCTCCTGCTGATGTTCGTCGGCCTGTTCATCGTGGTCGCCGGCATGCAGCGCGCGGTGATCACGCCCGCCATCGTGCACCACATTGCGGCCCTGCACCCCGGTCGCCCGGCCGTGCTGGTGCCGCTCACCGCGATCCTGTCGAACATCGTCAGCAACGTCCCCGCCGTGCTGGTGCTGAAACCCTTCATCGCGGCCCTGCCCAACCCGCACCGCGCCTGGCTGATGGTCGCCATGGCCGCAACCTTCGCCGGCAATCTCACCCTGCTCGGCTCGGTTGCCAACCTGATCGTCGCCGAACGCGCCAAATCCCGCGGCATCACCCTCGGCTTCACCGATTTCCTGCGCGCCGGCGTGCCGATCACCCTGATCAGCCTGATCCTCGGCACGCTCTGGATGGTCTTCATCGACTGACAATCCACAACGCCCGGCAACCCCGGTTATCCACCGAAATCTATTCAAAAACAATAATGATTTCAATAATTTACCAAAATCGATTTATCTCACGACTCAGGCGTTTTCCACACTCGTCCCCAGGCTTATCCACAGGCGCGCGCTCACGAAACGCCACGCCGATAAAACGCCTCATGCAGCGCTGCCAGCATCGCCGCCCGATCGAGCCCGGCCGGCAGTGCGGGAAACAGCTTGATCCGGATCGTGCCCGGCCGCTTGCGGATCGCATCGCGCGCCCAGTACCGCCCGGAATCCGTCGCGACCGGCACCACCGGCAACCCGGTCGCCCGCGCAATCGCCACGATCCCCGGCTGCAACGCCACCTCAGCCCCCGGCGCCACCCGCGTGCCTTCGGGAAAAATGATCACCTGCCGCCCCGCCGCCCCGGCCGCGCGCACCTGCTCGATCAAGGCGCGCAACGCCGTCGCCCCGCCCGCCCGGTCGATCGCGATCTGCCCGGCCGGCTCCAGCAGCCCGCCCACGATCGGCATCGCGCGCAATTCCTGCTTCATCACGTACGAGGGCCGATCGAGCAGCGTGAACCACACCAGCGTATCGAACGCGGATTGGTGCTGTGCCGCCAGAATAACCCCGCCCACCGGCAGGTTTTCCAGCCCGGTCACCTCGAATTTGATGCCGCACACCACCCGCAGCACCCATAGCGCCAGCCGCGCCCAAGCCTGGCCGAACGGCAGCAGCCGCGCCGGCGCCACCCGCCGCAGCACCAGCGCATACAGCCCCGCCGTCACCGCCGAGACGACGATGAACCCATGAAACAGCAACGAGCCGACCAGAAACATTACAGATGCGCCTCGATATGATGCGCCGCGAACCCGCCAAGCCGGAACCGCACCAGCACATATTTGGTAAACTCCGCGGCCAGCAGCCGCAGCGAGCGCCATCGGTCCAGATGCACCATGGCCGGCGGCCGCACCGGCTCGGCCAGCAGCCGCACCGCCGGCATCTGGCGCCGCAACTCCAGCAGCGCGCGCGGCATATGATAATCCGCCGTCACCACGATCAACGACCCGATGCCATGCCGCCGCACCCACGCCGCCGCCTCGCGCGCATTGCCCCGCGTCGTCGCCGCCCGATGCCCCAGGCTGATCGCCGCCGCCTTGGCAGCCGCGTTGATCCCGTCGCGCGGCGTGAAATCACCCAGATAGGTCCCCACCCCCGCACCCGAAATCAGCAGCCGCGGCGCCGCCCCCGCCATCAGCAACTCCAGCCCCGCCTTCACCCGGTCCGGTCCGCCGGTCAAAACCACAATCCCACCCGCATGCGGCATCGGCGTGCGCGGCTGCTCCCCCGCCACCAGCGCCAGAAACCAGCCGAACCCGATCAGCCAGACTAGGCCCGCGATCAGCACGAGCCCGAACAACCGCCGCAGCCACGGCCCACGCCGGCGCTGGCGCAGCGGCTTGACGCCGCGCCCCAACCCCATCGATGGCGGCATGTTCCGATGCCTCATGCGAGCCGCTTCAGCCAGCCCCGCACCGTGATCTGCGCCGCCAGCCAGCCGATCAGGGCGGTCGCCAGCGTGAACATCACCGGCGCACCCCACAGCAGCGGCGGCAGCGCCGTCACCAGATCAAGCCGTTCCGCCGGCGCGCTCGCCACAAAACTGGATGACAGCAGCGCCAGCCACGCCAGCACCGGCACCGCCACGACCCCGCCGAGCAGCCCGCCGGTCGCCGCCAGCCGCATCGCCCTGAGCGCGAATTGATTGGCGATGTCGGAATCGAGCGCCCCCAGCCCATGAATAATCTCGATCGCCTCGCGCCGCTGCGACAGCCCGGCCCTTACCGCCACCGCCACCACCGAGGCCGCGACCAGTGCCACGATCAGCAACACGGCTGCCGCCGACGCCCGCAGGCTGGTGGTCAGCGCCGCCAGCCGATCCGCCCAGCGCGCCCCGGAATCGACGATCGTGCCCGGTGCCACGCTCGCCAGCTTCGGCCCCAGCACCGTCGCGTCCGGCGCCTGCGCATCGGCCTTCACCACGATCACCGCCGGCAGCGCGATCGGCAGCGTCCCATCCGCCGCCGCCGCGCCGAGCCACGGTTTCAACAGCGCCGCCAGTTCCGTGCCGGACAGCAGATGCGCATCGCTCAACCCCTTGGTCGCCTGCAACAGCGTCAGCACCGCGTCCTGGCGCAACGGCCCGTTCGCCGCCACCGGCTGGCTCGGCGTCGGCACCTCCACCGTCATCAGCCCTTGCGCGCCGCTCAACCAGTGCGAGGCCAGCGCCCCCGCCGCAATGCTCCCCGCCAGCGCCAGCGCCGCCAGAAAACTCATCGCCGCCACCATGAACGGCAGCAGCCGATCCGCCATCGCGGCGCGCAACCCGATCCGATCGGCGCGCGAGGCATGCCGCTTAGCCATGCCGCACCAACCTGCCATCGACCAGTTCGAGCACCGGCGCCGGATGCCGCGCCACCAGCCCCATGTTATGCGTCGCAACAATGATCGTCGTTCCCATCCGGTTCAGCGACCGGATCAGATGCATCAGCCGCTCCGCCTGATCGTCATCCAAATTCCCGGTCGGCTCATCCGCCAGCAGCAGCGATGGCCGCGCGATCACCGCGCGCGCAATCGCCACCCGCTGCTGCTCGCCGCCCGATAATTCCTCCGGCCGATGATCCAGCCGCCCCGCCAGCCCGACCCAGCGCAGCAGCTCCGTCACATCGGCGCGCACCTGCACCTCCTTGCGCCGGGCCAGGCGCAGCGGCAGCGCCACGTTGTCATAGGCCGACAAATGCCGCAGCAGCCGGAAATCCTGATACACCACGCCAATCCGCCGCCGCAGCAACGCCGTGCCGCGCCGGTCCAGCCGCAAGGTATCGGTATCCAGCAGATCGATCCGCCCGGATGACGGCCGCGCCGCCAGATACATCAGCTTGAGCAGGCTGGTCTTGCCCGCGCCGGATGGCCCGGTCAGCCAGCGAAACCCGCCGTCGGGAATGTCGAAATCGATGTCATCGAGCGCGACAGCATCACCACCGGCCGCACCGGCGCGGTGATAGGTCAGCCCGACATGGGTAAAACGAATCATGCCCCGCTTCCATGCCGCGATACCGCACCATAGGGCAAGCGTCCGTTAGGCGAGGGGAGGGAAGGCTTCTTTTTTGTAAAAAAGAAGCAAAAAACTTTCTAACCCTGGGGCATGGGCGTTTCCACCAGCACGGGCCCAGATTAACAAAGTTTTTTTTGCTTCTTTTTTGTTCACAAAAAAGAAGACCTTCCTCCCTCCCTTGCACGCCGCCCAGGTTGCACCCGACCAACGAAAATGTCATTCGCTCCACCATGCGAATAACCTGCCCGGATTGCGCTGCGCAGTACGAATTGCCGCCCGAGGCGCAGGCCCGCCTGCCCATGCGCGTCCGCTGCGCCAAATGCGGCACCGAGTGGCAGGCCGAACCACCGCCCCCGGCCGAACCCGACGTCGACCCCATCCCATCGCCGGACTCCAACGACGAATTCGAATTCAAACCCATCCAATCGATCGAAGCCGAATCCGCCCCGTCGCCGGAACTCGAACCGCCAGCACCCGAACCCGGTCAACCGGCACGACTCGAAACACCCTTCGAACCGAAGTCACCAAGGCCAACCCCCGCACCACCAACCCAATCCCCCAGCGCCCGCACCCTGTGGATCGGCTCGATCCTCCTCCTGATCGCCCTGATCGTCCTCGTCCTCGCCCTGCACGGCCCGATCAGCCGCGCCTGGCCACCCTCCCAGCGCCTGTTCGACGCCATCGGCCTGTCCGCACCCCCCACTTGACCACAAGCCCCCGCACCAGCGAGGGTTGCGCATGGCACATGAACTGCACGACCGACTCCTGATTCTCGATACCCACGTCGACATCCCCTGGCCGAACGGCCCCGATTTCACCGCCGATGGCCCGCGCTGCGTCGATCTGCCGAAGGTCAGGCGCGGCGGCGTCGGCGCCGTCTGCTTCGCGGCCTACGTGCCCCAGGGCAAGCGCGACGATGCCGGCAATACCGAAGCCCGCACCCGCGCCCTCGCCATGCTCGATACCATCGCCGCCATGGGCCGCGCCGAAGGCGCCGTCCCCACCCACACCGCCGCCGCGGTCGAGGCCGCGCACCGCGCCGGCCAGTTCGCCGTCATCCCCGCGGTCGAAAACGGCACCGCCCTCGGCGGCGATCTCGCCGTGCTCGATGATTTCGCCGCCCGCGGCGTCCGTTACATGACGCTGACCCACAACGGCCACAACGCCTTGGCCGACGCCGCCATCCCCCGCGCCGACCTCGGCGACGCCCCCACCGAACACGGCGGCCTCTCCGCCCTCGGCCGCGCCGCCATCGCCCGCATGAACGACCTCGGCATCCTGATCGATGTCAGCCACGCCTCAAAATCCAGCATGATGCAGGCGGTCGCTTTGTCGCGCACCCCCATCGTCGCCACCCATTCCTGCGTGCGCACCCTGTGCGATCACCCGCGCAACCTCGATGATGAACAACTCGCCGCCCTGCGCGACACCGGCGGACTGATCCAGATCACCATGGTCTCCGCCTTCCTCAAACGCAGCGCCAAACCCTCCGATATCGGCGTCGCCGCCATTGCCGACCACGTCGACTACGTCGCCCAACGCATCGGCATCGACCACGTCGGCATCGGCACCGATTTCGACGGCGGCGGCGGCGTCGCCGGCTACATGCACGCCGGCCAGACCCCCAGCCTTACCGAAGAACTGATCAAACGCGGCTACAATGAACCCGCCCTCGCAAAAATCTGGGGCGGCAATTTCCTGCGGGTGCTGCGGATTGCCGAAGAGGTCAGGGTGTAGGGCAGGGCAGGGGAAGGCAAGCACTGCTTTTTTGTAAAAAAGCAGCAAAAAACTTTTTTGAGTCTGGGCCATGGGTGGTTTAGCCTTCGCCGGCAACCTACTGCGCCTCCTTGCTGCTTTTTTTCACAAGACGGAAAACGCCCCCTCTTTTCGTTGCATCACCCACCTTCATCATGTAATCTAGCCAGATAGCTAGACAGGACAATCCAATGATCTCCGTAGGCGTATTCGACGCAAAAAACCGCCTCACCGCCCTGCTCGATGAAGTTGAAACCGGCGCCGAAATCACCATCACCCGGCGCGGCAAACCCATCGCGCGCCTGGTACCGGCCACCGCCGGCTTCAATCGCGAGGCCGCGCGCCGAACCGCCGACGCCCTGATCGAGGCCAGTCACGCCGCAACGCTCGACGGCATTTCAATCGCAGACCTCATCGCCGAAGGTCGCCGTTGAGCTTCGTGCTCGACAACTCGGTCGCCCTCGCCTGGTGCTTCGCCGATGAACAAACCAAACCGATCATGGCCATCCTCGATCGCCTGACCGAATCCGGTGCCACGGTCCCACAACTCTGGCCGATCGAAGCCCTCAACGGCCTGCTCACCGCACACCGGCGCGGCCGGATCGACCGCAACCTGCTCGATCACCTCATCAGCCTGCTGAAATCCCTGCCGATCACGATCGATGGCGACACCGCCCCCCGAATCTGGACCGAAACCGCCGCACTCGCAGCCAAACATGGCTTGACCGCCTACGACGCCTGCTACCTCGAACTTGCCGTGCGCCTACGCCTGCCACTCGCAAGCGCCGACAAAGCCCTCCGCGCAGCAGCCACGTCCGAGCGGATCATCCTCGTCTGATCGCGGCCACATCGCGGTCAAGCGTGCCCTTGAGGAAGCAAGGCGGAGGCAGAGCCCCCTGGCCTTGCTTCCCCACTACCCTCAACCCGCAACCTTCTCCGCCACCAGCCGCGCGAACCGTGCCGGGTCGATCGGCGCCTCACCGTCCTGAATGCGCGCGAGGTCGAGCAGCAACGCCGCCCAATCCCCCATATCCTCACCCGCATCGGCGCGCGGCATCAGGCTCTCGATCAGCTTGTGCGCCGGGTTGAGTTCCAGCGCCGGTTTCGGCGCGTAGCTCTGCCGACCGGCCCGGCGCATCAACCGT
The DNA here is from genome assembly GCF_002282635.1 of Acidiphilium sp. 34-64-41. Classification (NCBI taxonomy): domain Bacteria; kingdom Pseudomonadati; phylum Pseudomonadota; class Alphaproteobacteria; order Acetobacterales; family Acidocellaceae; genus Acidiphilium; species Acidiphilium sp. 34-64-41. The sequence continues at coordinate 11,031 of NZ_NCJX01000030.1, forward strand.
TGCAGCGCAAGGTCGGGCTGCCCGCCGCCGGCGGCGAGGGCGGCGGGGCTATCGGTCAGCCGAGATGATGCAACCACGTCCGACACCTGCTCGCTCAGCGCGGATTTCAGCGCGGCGGCCAGCGCGGTCATCGCCTCGGGTAGTGCGGCGGTTTCGAACACGTCGTTTGCCGCACCGGCGTGGACCAGTTTTTTCTCGGCATAGGTCGCGAGCCGTTCGGGCCAGAAAAAATCGATCTGGTCGGACAGCAGCAGCACCTCGAACCCTTTGGCGCGCAGCCCTTCGATCTGCGGCGAGGTGCGGATACGCTCGGCATCCTCGCCGGTGATGTAATAAATATCCTTCTGCCCTTCAGGCATCCGCGCCACGTAGTCATCGAGCGAGGTCAGCTCATCGCCATGCGTCGAGCGGAAGCGCGCCAGCCCAGCCACATCGGTCCGATGATCGTTGTCGTCGTAAATCCCCTCCTTCAGCACTGGCCCGAACTGCTCGATGAAGGGTTTATACGCCTCGACATCCTTGGCACGGGTCTTCAACTCCGTGATCACCCGGTTGACCAGCGCCTTGCGAATGCGCGCGAGCACCGGCGTCGCCTGCAGCATTTCGCGCGACACGTTCAGCGGCAGATCCTCGGTATCGACCACGCCCTCGATGAAGCGCAGCCAGCCCGGCAGCAATTTGGCGTCATCGGTAATGAACATCCGCCGCACATGCAGCCGCACATGGCTTTCACGGTCATCCTCGGTCACCGGAAACGGCGACTGGCCGGGAATGAACAGCAACGCGGAAAACTCGATCGAGCCCTCCGCACTCCAATGGATCGTCGCCCAGGGCTGGTCGAACATATGACCGAGGTGGCGATAGAACTCGGTGTAATCCTGCTCGGACACATCCGATTTCCGCTTGCGCCACAGCGCCGTGCCCTCGTTGGCGGCCTGGAAACTACCATCCCGCTCGATTTTGATCGGCACCGAAATATGATCGGCCCATTTCCGCAAAATCGTCTCGAGCCGCGCCGGCTCCAGATATTCATCGGCATCGGCCTTGATATGCAGCACCACGTCCGAACCCGGCGTCTCGCGTGTCGCCTCGCTGATCCGGTAGCCGCCCCGCCCGTCCGATGACCATTTATGCGCAATCTCGGTCCCGGTCCGGCGCGAAATCATCTCGACCGTATCGGCCACCATGAACGCCGAATAAAACCCGACGCCGAATTGCCCGATCAGGCTGGGCCGCTCTTCCGGCTTGGCATCCGCCAGCGTCTCGGTAAACGCGCGCGTGCCCGATCGCGCAATCGTGCCCAAATGGCTCGCCAGATCCTCGGCGGTCATGCCGATCCCGTCATCGGCAATCGTAATCGTCCGCGCCGCCTTGTCGACGCTGATGCGGATCGAGGCATCCTCCGGCAGCGCCAGGCTCTCATCGGACAGCGCCAGAAACCGCCGGCGATCGATCGCATCGGCCGCGTTGGCCACCAGCTCACGCAGAAAAATCTCCCGCTCGGAGTACAACGAATGCACCACCAGATCGAGCAGGCGGCCCACTTCGGCATCGAACGGACGGGTCGTGTCAGTTGTCGAACTCATGATATTCCTCGCAAAAAGAACGATCGGCGCCTTGAGATAGGTCACGGATTGCGCGGTTGCAATCCTGGGTTAAGGAAGGCAAGCACTTCTTTTTTTGTAAAAAAAGAAGCAAAAAAACTTTTGTTCGCTGGGTTTCCACCGTTGAAAAGCCGGCGACTCAATGACCGAAAGTTTTTTGCTGCTTTTTTACAAAAAAGCAGACCTTCCCTTACCGACCCCGCACTTGCGCCTTCGCCACCGTCGGGTCCTCATTGGTCTTCGGCCCCCGCCGCAACCGGTGCTCGCCGAGCAGCAGCAGAATGGGTGCCGCGATATAAATGCTCGACGACGTGCCGACCACGATGCCGAACAGCATGATCCATGCAAACCCCGACAGCGAAGCCCCGCCGAACAGCGCCAGCGGCAGCGCCGCCAGAAACACCGTGCTCGATGTCCCCAACGTGCGGTTCAGCGTCTCGTTGATCGACAGATCGATCAACTCGCGCAGCGGCATCGTCTTATACTTGCGCAAATTCTCCCGCATCCTGTCGTATACCACCACCTTGTCGTTGGTCGAATACCCGATCACCGTCAGAATCGCCGCGATCGTCACCAGATCAAACGGAATCTGCGTGATCACCATGAACCCGACCGTCTTGGTCACGTCCAGGATCAACGTCGCCACCGCGCCCACCGCGAACTGCCACTCGAACCGGAACCAGATATAGACCAAAATCATCAGAAAGCTCAGCCCGAGCGCCACCAACCCCTGCTGGAACAGCGTATTCGACACCGAAGCCCCGATCGCCTGGGTCGATTCGATATTCGCCCCCGGGATCGTCGCCTTCACCACCCCCTCCGCCGCCGTCAGCGACTGTTCGGTGGCGTTCGCATTGGCCTTGGATTCCAGGCTGATCAGCACGCCCTTGCCATTGCCAAACCCCTGCAGCGCCGCCCCCTGCAAATGCGCCGCATCCAGCCCGCTGCGCAGCTTGGTGAAATCCGGCTTGCTCGGCGTCGCCACCTGAATCACCACGCCGCCCTTGAAATCCAGCCCCAGGTTCAACCCCGGATGAAAAAACAAGATGATCGACGCGGTCGACAGCACGGCCGACACCATCAACCCGATAAACCGCCCCTTCATGAAGCGGATGCGCGTGCCATCCGGCACCAGGCGGAACGCGGGAGTGGTAATGAATTTCATCGAATGAGCCTCAAAAGACCGGCAAAGCGGCGGGGCGGCGGGCAATGTACCACCGTGCGGTGATCAACCGGACCAGCACGGTCGAGGTGAACAGCGTCGTTACAATCCCCACGCAAATCGTCACGGCAAACCCGCGCACCGGCGGCGAACCGAAAATGAACAGCATGATATGCGCCAGCAGCGTCGTCACGTTGGAGTCAATAATCGTGCCATACGCCCGCTTGTACCCCGCTTCGAGCGCCGCCAGCGGCTTGCGCCCCAGCTTCACCTCCTCGCGCACCCTTTCATTGATCAGCACGTTGGCATCCACCGCCATGCCCAAGGTCAGCAAAATCCCCGCCATGCCCGGCAAAGTCAGCGTCGCCCCCATCACCGACAGCACAGCGACCAGCAGCAGCAAATTCACCACCAGCGCGATATTCGCGAACCAACCGAACAACCCGTAAAAACTCGCCATGAACACAATGACCAGCACGAACCCGACGGCAAGCGACAAAATCCCCGCCCTGATCGCGTCCGCCCCCAGTTCCGGCCCCACGCTCTGCTGCTCCACCACGCTCAGCGGCGCCGGCAGCGCCCCCGCCCGCAGCAGCAACGCCAGATCCGTCGCCGATTGCGCGGTGAACCCACCGGTAATCTGCCCCTGACCACCAATGATCGGCGTCTGGATCACCGGCGCCTCGATAATTTTGTGATCCAGCTCGATCGCGAACAATTTGCCCACGTTCTTGGTGGTAATCTCGGCAAACTTGCGCGCCCCCGTGCCGTTGAAGGTAAAATTCACCACCCAGCCGCCGGTCTGCGGGTCCTGCCCGGCCTGCGCATTGGTCAGATCCGCGCCATCCACCGCCACCCGCGAGCGGATCGCCATCGACTGCGCCGGATCATTCAGCATCGGCAAAATCTCGACGCCCGGCGGCGGCGTCTTGGTCTCGGGGTTCACGTTCGGCGCCACCATGTGAAACGTCATATGCGCGGTCTTGCCCAGCAACCGCTTGATCCGGTTCGGGTCCGAAACCCCCGGCAACTGGATCACGATCTTGTCGCTACCCTGCCGCGCAATCTGCGGATCGACCACGCCCGACCCATCGATCCGCCGCCCGATAATGGTGATCGACTGCGCAATCGCCTGACTCTGCTTGGCAATCAGCCCCGCGCGCGACAAGGTCAGCGTCGCCGCCCCCGAAGGATCAATCCGCACATCAATATCCGGCGCCCCGCCCGCCGCCTCGACCGGGCTGATCAGCTTTTGCAATATCGGCTTCACCGCCGCCGCATCGGATGGCTTCAACAAATTGAACTGCACCCGCTTCGCCGCGATGTTCGCGCCAAGATCGGTATACCCGATATCCGCCTTCAACAGCGCCTGGCGCACGTCATCGGTCAGCCCGGTCAACTGCTCCTTCACCACCGCACTCATATCCACCTGCATCAGCAGATACGACCCACCCCGCAAATCGAGCCCCAGATGAATCTGCGGCCACGGCACCCCCGCCAGCGGTCGCTTGATCAGGTTCGGCACCGCCAGCAGCACCCCGATGGCGCAGAACAGCAGGATCATGGTGGTTTTCAGGCGCGTGAAATAAAGCATGGTCGGCAGAGGGTCCTTGAACGTGCCGCGAAAGCGGTCGGGCGGGCGGGGGTGGTATGGCGGGGCCGGCTTGCGCGTGCAAGTGTGGCCCCAATTCGGGAGGATTGCGGTGGACAGGCTCAAGGTCGGTGTGATCGGTGCGGGACATTTCGGGCGGTTCCACGCCCTGAAAACGGCGGCGGCCGAACGCGCCGTCCTGGTCGGCCTGCACGACCCGGATGCCGCCCGCGCCGCCCTCGTCGCCGCCGAAGCCAACTGCCCCACAATGCCGCTCGATGCCCTGATCGCAGCGGCCGACGCCCTGATCATCGCCGCCCCGGCCGATGCCCATTTCCCCCTCGCCATGCAGGCCCTCGCCGCCGGCCGCCACGTCCTGATCGAAAAACCCATCGCGGCCACGCTCGATGAAGCCGACCAACTCGCCGCCACCGCCACCGCCCGCGGCCTCGTCCTGCAAGTCGGCCACCTCGAACGCTTCTCCGCCGCCCACGGCGCCGTCGCCGCCCGCATGGGCCGCCCCCTCTATATCGAAGCCGTCCGCGTCGCCCCCTTCAAACCCCGCGGCACCGATGTCTCGGTCATCCTCGACCTCATGATCCACGATCTCGATCTCGTGCTCGCCCTGGTCGGCCAGAAAATCGAAAGCGTCGATGCCGTCGGCGCCGCCGTCGCCAGCGCGCACGACGATATCGCCAACGCCCGCGTCCACTTCGTCGATGGTTGCGTCGCCACCATCACCGCCAGCCGCATTTCCCTCAAAACCGAACGCAAAATGCGCATCTTCGCCGAAGCCGGCTACCTCACGGTCGATTTCGCCGCCAAAAAACTCACCCTGATCGGCCGCGATCGCGGCATGGCACTCCCCGGCTTCGAGGAGTTCGGCATCGAAACCGCAAGCTGGGACGACCACGACGCCCTCGCCGCCGAACACGCCGCCTTCCACGCCGCCTGCCTCGATGGTGCCCCCGTCCTGGTCGACGCCGCCGCCGGCCGCCGCGCCCTCGAAGCCGCCATCGCCGTCGCCGCCTCGATCACCGCAAGCCGCGCCCGCGCCGTCGCCTCCGGGCTAATCCGCTGAAATCTGGATTCGAAAGCAGGGAACGGAGTTTCAGCGTGGCGCAGGTCTGGTTAAGTGAGCGCAAGGCAAGGGAAGACTTCTTTTTTGAAAAAAAGAAGCAAAAAACTTTTTGAATCTGGGGCACGGGCGTTTTCACGCGCTCAGTCCCAAATTAACAAAGTTTTTTTTGCTTCTTTTTTGTTCACAAAAAAGAAGACTTCCTTGTCCTCACCTACCTCATCGCCCCGATCTCCAGGACAAATACCATGCCGACCCACCTCAACCGTATCGAACAAGATCCCCGCCTCGCCCAGATCACCGCGCGTGACCGCACCGCCGATGGCACTTTCTGGTATTCCGTCGCCACCACCGGCGTCTATTGCCGCCCGTCCTGCCCGTCACGCCGCGCCAACCCCGCCAACATCGCCCTCCACACCACCCCATCCGCCGCCCGCGCCGCCGGCTTCCGCCCCTGCCTGCGCTGCCGACCCGATGATGCCGCGCCCGATACCGCCCTCATCGCCCGCATCGAAACCGCCTGCCGCCTGATCGAAACCGCCGCCGAACCCCCCAGCCTCACCCAACTCGCCGCCACCGCCGGCCTCAGCGCGTCGCATTTCCACCGCCGTTTCAAAACCGTCACCGGCCTCACCCCGAAAGCCTACGCCGCCGCGCACCGCGCTCAGCGCATCCGCACCGCCCTCGCCGCCGGCGCCCCGGTCACCACCGCCATCTATGATGCCGGCTTCCAATCCAACGCCCGCTTCTACGCCCAATCCACCGCCCTGCTCGGTATGACCCCCACGCGCTACCGCGCCGGCGCCCCCGATGAAACCATCCGCGTCGCCCTCGGCCCCTGTACCCTCGGCACCATCCTGGTCGCCTCCAGCACCCAGGGCGTCGTCGCCATCCTGCTCGGCGACGACCCCGCCACCCTCCGCCACGACCTCGAAACCCGCTTCCCCCACGCCACCATCATCAGTGACGATGCCACCTATCAGGCCACCATCGCCGACATCATCGCCCAACTCGAAACCCCCGCCCGCGGCATCGACCTGCCGCTCGACATTCGCGGCACCGCCTTCCAGCAGCGCGTCTGGCACGCCCTGCGAGCCATCCCGCCCGGCGCGACCGCCACCTACGCCGACATCGCCCGCGCAATCGGCGCCCCCACCGCCACCCGCGCCGTCGCCGGCGCCTGTGCCGCCAACAAAATCGCCCTCGCCATCCCCTGCCACCGTGTTATCCGCACCGATGGCTCACTCTCCGGCTACCGCTGGGGCACCGCCCGCAAACGCCGCCTGCTCGAACAGGAAACCCAACCATGACCCCCACGATCGACTGGACCGCCATCACCACCACGCTCGATCACCAAGGCTGGGCCATCCTGCCCGCCCTGCTCAGCCAAACCCAATGCACCGAAACCGAGGCGCTCTACGCCGACCCCTCCCGCTTTCGCAAACACGTGATCATGGGTCGCCACGGCTACGGTGAGGGCGAATACCGCTACTTCGCCTACGACCTGCCACCCCTGGTCGCCCGCCTGCGCCAAACCCTCTACGCCGGCCTCGCCCCGCTCGCGAACCGCTGGCACGAACGCCTCGGCCTCGAAACCCGCTTCCCCGCCACCCACGCCGATTTCATCGCCAACTGCCATCAAGCCGGCCAGACCAAACCCACCCCGCTGCTGCTGCAATACCGTGCCGGCGACTACAATTGCCTCCACCAGGACATCTACGGCCCCCACATCTTCCCGCTCCAGGTCGCCACCCTGCTTTCCACCCCAGGCACCGATTTCGAAGGCGGCGAATTCATCCTCACCGAACAACGCCCCCGCATGCAATCCCGCGCCGCCGTCATCCCGCTCGGAAGGGGCCACGCCGTCATCTTCGCCGTCAACACCCGCCCCATCCGGGGCACCAAACGCGACCACCGCGTCATCCTCCGCCACGGCGTCAGCACCATCCGCACCGGCCACCGCGCCACCCTCGGCATCATTTTCCACGATGCCGCCTGACAGACCGCGTCCATGGTTTAAGGTAAGGTAAGCACTTCTTTTTTTTCAAAAAAAGAAGCAAAAAAACTCTTGTTGATTTGGTCCGTGCCGGCGGCGCCCTCACACCTCATTGGGAGGAACTTATGCTACGAAACAATCCATCCCTTGGCATCAGAACCGACCTCCTGTTCCACCGCTTCGACGGCGAAGTGATCGAACGCGCCGACTATCTCGTCATCCGCACCCCCACCAACCCCGGCTTCTTCTTCGGCAACCTCCTGATCTTCAACACCCCGCCCACCCCACAGGACGCCACCGCCTGGCCCGCCCTGTTCGCCCGCGAATTCGGCGATAACCCCGAAATCCGCCACGTCACCCTCATCTGGGACACCGAAGCACCAGGCGACACCACAGGCTTCGCGACCGCCGGCTACACCGTCGAAACCGCCCTCGTCCTCACCGCGCAATCCGTCCGCCCACCCCCAAAAACCAACAGCGCCATCCAAATCCGCCCGATCACCACCGATGCCGACTGGCAAGCCGTGATCGAATGCCAAATCCTCTCCCCCTCGGTCGAACAAGACCCCGCCGACTACCGAATGTTCAAAACCCGCCAGATCACCCGCTACCGCGCCATGGCCGAACAAGGCCTCGGCGCTTGGTTTGGCGCATTCCTCAACAATAAACTGGTCGCCGACCTCGGCCTCTACCACGACGGCACCATCGGCCGCTTCCAACAAGTCGAAACCCACCCCGATCACCGCCGCCAAGGCATCTGCGGCACACTCGTCCACACCATCGCCCGCCACGCCCTCGAAACCCTCAGCCTCACCACCCTCGTCATGGTCGCGGACGAAGCCTACCACGCCGCGAAAATCTATCAGCAGGTCGGTTTCGAAATCCGCGAACGACACCATGCGGCGTTTCGGTGGGAAGGATGAGGCAAGGGCAGCACTTCTTTTTTTGCAAAAAAAGAAGCAAAAAACTCTGATTTATCTGGTCCTTACTGGCGGCACGTTCGTCGCGCCACCACGTCAGGCATTGATCGCATCATCATTCGATGCAAAAAAAAAATGCCTCACCGGAGATCGCCATGCGCACCACAATCGCCTTGGACGACGACTTGATCGACAAAGCCGAAGCCTTCACCGGCCTCCACGAAAAATCCGCCCTCGTCCGCGAAGCCCTGAAAGCCTTGATCGAACGCGAAAGCGCCCGCCGCCTCGCCCGCCTCGGCGGCACCATGCCCGATCTCACCCCCATCCCCCGCCGTCAGTCCGAACCCGGTTGATTCTCGCCGATACCTCGATCTGGATCGACCATTTCCGCTCCGGCGACGCTGTCCTCGCCCAACGCCTCGGCCTCGCCACCCCGTCGCCCGCATAGCCACCGAGTCGCCAACCCCACCAAGCCATCGCCCGTACACATCGAGCCCTTGACAAACCGCCTGACTCGCCAAGCGCATTCACCAAATCCCCCGCCCCGACTCGCAATCACCGGTTGACGCGGTGAAGCACAGCCCGCTACGTGCTGATCGTGTCAAACACCACACTCCCTCTGCCAACCATCCGAATCCGCGGCCGGTCCTTCATGGCGCTGATCGTGGTCCCCGAACCACCGTTCGAGGCGTGGCTCACCGCACTCGATCAACAAATGGCGCGCTCCGCCGGTTTCTTCATCGACCGCCCGATCGTGGTCAACCTCGCCGCCATGGCCGGAACCGATGACGATCCCGCCCAAATCCTCGCCGCCCTCGAAGCGCGCGACCTGCGGATTATCGGCGTCGAAGGCGTCGATATGGCCGCCCTGCGCGGCACCCCCTGGTTCGGCGCCACGCTCGCCGCCCCCGGCCGCGAAGGCAAACAAGACAAATTCATCGACATCCCAGAGGCCGCCGAACCAAGCCCGCCCGAGCCGCCACCGCCCGAACCCGCCCGCCGCCCCTCGCTGCTGATCACCCGCCCGGTCCGCTCCGGCCAGTCCATCGTGTTCGAAGAGGGCGATGTCACAATCATCGGCCCGGTCTCCTCGGGTGCCGAAATCATCGCCGGCGGCTCGATCCATATTTACGGCACTTTGCGCGGCCGCGCCGTCGCCGGCCTGCTCGGCGGCGCCGAGGCCCGCATCTTCTGCACCAAACTCGCCGCCGAACTCCTCGCGATCGATGGTCTCTACCGCACCGCGGACCACTGGGGCCACGGCCTGCACGGCAAACCGGTCCAGGTCTGGCTCGACGACAAGGAACTGCGCCTCGCGGCACTCGAATAAAACGACACGCCGCCGGCGTGATACTAAGACGTTTGCGCCCTCCGGCGCAGGAATGAAGGAAGAAGATACATGTCGAAGGTTCTGGTCGTTACATCGGGCAAGGGCGGGGTCGGCAAAACCACCTCCTCCGCCGCATTGGGTGCCGCACTCGCCCAGGCCGGCAAAAACGTCGTCGTCGTCGATTTCGACGTCGGCCTGCGCAACCTCGACCTCATCATGGGCGCCGAACGCCGCGTCGTGTTCGACCTGGTCAACGTCGTCCAGGGCGACGCCAAACTCGCCCAGGCGCTGATCCGCGACAAGCGGGTCGAAACCCTCTCGCTGCTGCCCGCCTCGCAAACCCGCGACAAGGACGCCCTGACCCCCGAAGGCGTCGAACGCGTGATCAACGAATTGCGCGAAAAATTCGACTGGATCGTCTGCGACAGCCCCGCCGGCATCGAGCGCGGCGCCACGCTCGCCATGCGCCACGCCGATACGGCCGTCGTCGTCACCAACCCCGAAGTCTCCTCGGTCCGCGATTCCGACCGGATCATCGGCCTGCTCGACTCGAAAACCGCCAAAGCGGAAGCCGGCGAAACCGTCGACAAGCATCTGCTCCTCACCCGCTACGATGCTGGCCGTGCCGCGCGCGGTGAAATGCTGAAAGTCGAGGATGTCCTGGAAATCCTCGCCATCCCCCTGCTCGGCATCATCCCCGACAGCGAGGATGTCCTCAAAGCCTCCAACGTCGGCTCGCCGGTCACCTTGCACAACCCCATGTCCGCCCCGGCCCGCGCCTACGCCGAAGCCGCCGCCGCCTGCTCGGCGAAACCGTCGCGGTCACCATGCCGGTGGAAAAAAAGAGCCTGATGAGCCGCCTGTTCGGCCGGAGTGTCGCATGAGCATCTTCGGGTTCTTCACCCGCACGCGCACCGCACCGGTGGCGCGCGAGCGCCTGCAACTGCTGATCGCCCACGAACGCGCGCTGTCCGGCAAATCAGACCTCGCCGCCATCCTGCAGGAAGAGATCCTGGCGGTCATCGCCAAACACATCGCGATCGACCGCGAAAAGGTCAAAGTCAAACTCGACCGCGATGGCACCATCTCCACCCTCGAAATCGACATCGAAATGCCCGAAGCCGTCGTGCTAAAAAACTGATTCATAAGAGTTTTTCGTGTCACTGCCATAAAACGGCAACACGTCCCTCCTTGCTCTTGATGCCAAACCCCGCATCGGCTAGACCCCTCTTCACGCGCGGCCCAGGTAGCTCAGTTGGTAGAGCATGCGACTGAAAATCGCAGTGTCGGTGGTTCGATTCCGCCCCTGGGCACCATTTTCCTCTGACATGGTGGGGCTGCATGGACGGGATTGAAACCGCGACAGACAGTCTGGAACGTCACCAGCATCTGAAAGAACACCCCGAAGCGCATCACGCTCGCCGCATGGCGCTGCTGATCGGCATCCTCGCCGCCGCCCTCGCGATCTGCGAAATGGGCGAAAAATCCGCCCAGAACGATTATATCGCCAAACAGATCACCGTGGCCGACACCTGGGCCTTCTATCAGGCCAAATCGATCAAGGCCGATATCGCGGCAAGCCAGGCCGCCACCCTCCAAGCCCTCGCCTCCGGCAACAACACAGCCATCGCCGCCATGGCCAAATCCGCCGAAGCCCACGCCGCCAAGGAAATCTCCGACCCCGCCGGCCGCGAAGGCAAAGCCCAACTCAAGCAACAAGCCCTCCGCCAGACCGAAGCGCGCGATCACCAGTTGGAACGCTATCATTTCCTCGAAATCGCGGTCGGCGCCCTGCAGATCGCCATCGTCCTCGCCTCGGTCTCGGTGGTCACCGAAATCGTCGCCTTCGGCTTCACCGCCCTCGGCCTCGGCGCGTTGGCCTTTATCGGTGGCATCGCCGTGATGGCCTTGCTGTAATTTGAAGTTCGCACAACAAAACCCCTGTTCAACCTTGCCGTGAATCGCTAGAAGAATCTCGGCCTGCCGATTCGTTGTTGAACGGCGCGTCAGAATCTTCAACCAGCCGGAAGCGCCGGCATCGGTTCGCCCATCATCACGCTGGGGCCGATCAAGAACAGGAAAGAGGCTTCGACCATGTCGAAAGCGTTTCTCGCGGAAGTCATCCAAAAATCGGCTCAGATCACGGGTGTAGCCTCAAATCGGGCGGCGACCGATTTGATGGAAGCGATCGTGAAAGAGATGAAAAAGAACGGCAAATTCACCCTGCCCAGCTTCGGCACCTTCACCGTACGCAAAACCAAGGCCCGCAAGGGCGTCAATCCGCGTACCGGCGAGGAAATCAAGGTCAAAGCCGGCAAGACCGTCCGCTTCAAGGCATCGCCGTCCCTGAAAAAAATGGTCTGACCCAGGCGCCCACCAGGTGACGGGTCGCCGCGCGCAACCCGTCATGCGGCCCCCGATAATGAGTCTGACAAAACGCTTTCGCACCCCCACCCGCCCAGCCTATGAGTTGTGGGTGTCAGAAGCCCCAGCCCAACCACCCTACACCGTCCAATGCTTCGCCTTCGTGATGGACGCGCTCTGCACCGTCATCGCCGAAAAAGGCCGCGCGGCCTACATCCCCGCGCCCCTGGTCCACCTGATCTGGACCCGCCTGCGCAATCTGGTTGTCCGCTTCCTCGCCGCGTTAGACCGCGGCCCGATCCCGCCGCGCGCGCAGCGCCCGGTCG
>NZ_NCJX01000167.1:0-2453 GCF_002282635.1 Acidiphilium sp. 34-64-41
CCATGTCCGCCAGACGCTCCGCGCGATCGCCGGCATCGCCCCGTCAGGACCGGTCGCTGTCGCTGGCTCAACGCCGGATCGGATCGAGACGGTCTCTCCTTTGATCCGCTGGCAGGCGAAGCCCACGCTGCGCCCCACAACGAAAGCCTGGGGCTATCTCGCCCGCGACCGGCATCTGCCGGCCACCATCCTCGCCGCTGCCGCGGCACAGGATTGCATCCGGGCCGGCGGGTTCGGCTGCGCGTGGTTCGCCCATCGGGACCACGCGGGCATGTTGACCGGGATCGAGGCGCGTGGTCCCGATTTCCGGGGGGTGCTGCGGGGTGGACAGAAGAGCTTGTTCCGTTTCGCGCCTGGTGGCACGATCGGATATCCCCTGCGGGTCGCGGTGACCGAAGCACCGATCGACGCCTTGAGCCTCGCTGCACTCGAACCGGACCGGACGGACACGATCTATGTCGCCACCACCGGCGGGCTGGGGCCGGGCACCGTCACCGCCCTTTCTCAGCTGGTCGGGGAGCTCGGATCCGCCGGCGGCACTCTGGTCATCGCAACCGACGCCGATGCGGCCGGGGATCACCATGCCGCACGGATCGGGGCGACGATCGCATCGATCGCCGTGACCATCGAACGCTCGCGACCGCCCGGCTCAGCAAAGGACTGGAACGAAGCCTTGACGAGAGCCAGCGCGGGATGATCTGCCCCGCGCGGATCACGAGGCTAATGGAGGTCACTGCCTTCACGGCCGCAACCGGATCATCCCTCATGCATTGCCCTCAGCCGTTATCGCCGCGGCTTCGATTTCCACCGGCTCGACCAAACCAGGACCATCGGTTACCGTGCGGTTGACCGCGCACGAGACGGGCCACGCGTCCATCACTCCTGCCGTGTTTCGCTCGAGAATACTGGACGGATCCCCCGAAACCTCGCCAAGCCAGACCGGCCAATCCGCCTCGCCGATCACCAGCGGTGCCCGCGCATGGATATCCGCAAGCGATTCAGGTGCTGGCGTGGTGATGATCGCCAGCGACAGTTCCACCGGAAAATCCCGATGGGGCCGGCGTAACGAGATGATCCCGCCCAGTGTGATCGGCTCGGCGTCGGTGCGGCCGAGCGCATAGGGTTGCTTCAGGCCGGGCGCGATCGTTTTCCATTCATACCAGCAGCGCACCGGAACCAGACATCGGCGCGATTTGAACGAGCTACCGAACAGCTTGCTCGCCGCCACGGTCTCCGCTTTGGCATTGATCGGTTTGATCCGCGCGAGTTCGGCAACCTTCTCCCAGGGTGCCACGAAGCCCCACTCCGGCATGCAGAACCGCCGCTTGCGACCGTCGCTCTGGTGTACCGCAACGACACTCTGACCAGGTGAGACGTTCCATCGCAATGAGCGAGGAATTTTCGCACCGGGGGTGCCGATCAGGCGATCCAGCGATCCGTCAGGGAAACTCTGGGCAATCCTGCCGCACATTAGGAATCGGTGTCAGCGGCAGGTTCGCCGCCACCCGATACCGCGTTGGCATGGAACGTAGCACGGATTTGATCGAACAGCGGCGGATTATTGTTGCGCGCCCCCTGGCCGTCGATCAGGTCAAGACGGATCAGGCGTTGGCGGATCGCGGAGAGGCTGCTCCCGCATCTCACGCTGATGATCCTTGGCGTCTCGTTGAAGAGAAACCCCTCATAGAGGATGCGGTCCTCGGCCTCGGTCCAGCGATGACCGTGCCCAGCGCACAATCGAGCGCGTCTTCGCCCCCGACCGCGAGACATAAGTCGCGGCGTTCATCTGCATGATCAAGATAACTCCAACAATGGTGATGATGACGATCAGTGTCGATAAATGCACCACCTGGAGGAAACATGTCATACACACCCACCCAGGCATCGAAGATGTGGATACCATCGTTCAAAATCTTGGAATCGCCGATGCTCGGTGGGTCTTGCTGGGATGCTGCCCCACAGCCAGCCCGATCCATACTGGATTTGTCCGACGGGGTTTGGTCCTGCTGGCCCAAGAGCGAATTGGTCGGGTCTACAATCGTTGGGTTTCGGCCTCGCCGTGCGCTGCGTTGGTCAGGCGGCGCTCTGCATCGAACATGTAATCGCGCGTGATCGGAACGCGATCCCATGTTTTTGCTAATTGGAGCTGGAATACCATGTTGGTGCGGCGGCGAAAGCCGATTTCGCAGAGCGTGAGATAGAATTCCCACATACGAAAGAAGCGCTCGTCGTAGATGTCCACGATTTCACTGCGGTGCACTGCGACACGCTGGCGCCAGCGCAGCAGTGTTTCGGCATAATGGAGGCGGAGGATTTCAAGATCTGTCGTCAACAGGCCGCTGGCTTCGACCGACGTGAACAATTCTGACAGTGAAGGCGCATCGGCCCCCGGAAAGATGTGCTTGCGGATGAACGGATTGATCGCGCCGGGAATACCCGCATCGCCAATGGCG
>NZ_NCJX01000031.1:0-24576 GCF_002282635.1 Acidiphilium sp. 34-64-41
GCGGGGCTGCCGCTGATGTCGAGATATGCGATGGAGGCCATGGCGACGTTGCTGACGTCGAGGTTTTGCAGGGTGTGGCGGGAGACGTCGTTGTATTTGACCATTCGGGCGGCGATGCCCTGGTCCTGCAGGAGGTGGACCAGCATGGCGGAGGCCGGTTCGTCGAGCGGGCCGCGGCCGGCGATGCTGAGGATGGCGGGTGTGCGGTCTGGCGGGGGTGCCCCGGCGGATGACGGGTCGGTGGCATCGGCCGCGTCGTTGCGTTTTTCGATGTGTTCCGTCAGGCTTTCGACCAGCTCGTAGATGGTTTTTTTGACGGTTTCGAGCTGATCGGCGGCGAGTACGCCGCGTTCGGCATCGATGGCGGCGAGTTGCATGCCTTTGAGGGCGACATCGTCGTAATACTCGGAGAGGGGCATGTCCTTGAGCAATGTTTCGGCCTGTTCGAGCACTTCATCGCCGTCTTCGGCCAGGATGCGCTGATAGAAGCTTTCGACCGGGCTGAGGGCAGGGCGGTCGCCGAACATGACATCAAGGAACTCCAGGCGTTTGACGTTACGGCCCAGGACCACGAGGCACAAGGTGAGCGGCGTGGACAGGAACAGGCCGACCGGGCCCCAGACCCAGGACCAGAAGATGGCGGCGACCACGACGGCGAAGGGCGAGATGCCGGTGCTGTGGCCATAGACCAACGGCTCGATCGCCTGGCCGGTGATGCCTTCGACCACGACGTAGAGGGCGGCGGTCCAGAGTGCCATCGACCAGCCGGGCTCGACGCCGGCGGCCAGGGCGATCGGCAGCAGGGCGGAGATGAACGAGCCGATGTAGGGGATGAAGCGTAGCAGCGCCGAGAGGACGCCCCAGAGAACCGGGTTCGGGACGCCGATGATGAACAGGCCGATGCCGACGACGAGGCCGAACGCGGTGTTGACGGTGAGTTGGGTGAGGAAATAGCGCCGCAAGCGGCTGTCGGCATCGTCCATCGCGATGGTGGTGCGGTGGATATCGTCGGCGCCGAGCAGGCGGATCAGGCGATCGCGTAAATCTTCGCTTTGGAGGAGCGCAAAGATGGCGACGATGAAGACGATGCCGAGCGTTGCAAGCGGCGAGAGGATCGGGGTGAGGAACTCCTTGGCCATGCCCCAGCGCGAGGTTGCCGAGGGGGCCGGCTGCGCCTGCGCGGGCGCTGATTTGCCGGCGTGCGCTGGCTGCGAGGGGGATTGCGATGCGGTCGACCGGGACGCCGGCGAGGGGGTGGCGCGATGCGGTCGACCGGGACGCCGGCGAGGGGGTGGCATTTGGGCTGTTGTTGGTCTGCACCAGTTTCGTGAGCCGGCCGAGGGTGGCGGCTTTGAGGGTGTTGACCTTGGTTTCGATGGTGGTGGTGTATTTCGGCAGGTCACCGGCGAGGGACCCAATCTGGCTGCCGATGACGCTGCCGAGGGCGAGCAGGATGCCGATGGTGACGGTGACCACGAGCAGCACGGAGGGGATTCGCCCGAGATGCATGCGGCGGAACAGCGAGACCAGCGGCACCAGCAGGAAGGCGAGCAGCAGGGCCAGGGCGATCGGGATGAGGACTTCACGGCCGAAATAGAGGGTGACGACGATCATGACGAACAGCGTCATGACTTTGGAGGGATCGGTCGGGGTGCGGCGTGCGCCTGGCTTGAGCGGGATGGACGGAAGCGGTGGTTTCGTCGCTGTAGCCATTGGTGAGACTGCCCCTGGGTTGAACCTTTCCACTCATCACGAAAAATTTATCAGGACAAGGCGTCCGCGGGATTGTTGCTTTATCTTAATCATTTCAATAACGTACCAATACAGGCCTACAAAATCAGGGTCTCTTCCACCAGAGCTCTTCACGTTGAAGGATGGCACGAAAGTTTGGTGCCAAGGCGGCACCGACGGTTGCGGGTGGTCGTGGCGGCGATCCTGTACAGGCTTACCACCGGTTGCTATCGGGGCAGATTCCAAAGGCGTTCGCCCTCTTCACCACGGTGTAGGCCTATTTCCACCGGTTCTGCCGCGGTGGCACTCTGGAACGAATCGACCACGCCCTTGTCATGATGGCCCGGGAATTGACCGGTCGTGATCACACCCTTGTCGCCGGGTGACAACCGGAGCGTGACCATGGTCGAGAGCGAGGCCTAGTCGCTTGCTGAGACGATCTATCAAACCTTTATCATCAACCTATGCAAACTGAGTTTGCATAATCTTGCGGACAAAACCCATCGATCAGCGTTTTGGGCCGAAATTGGCGAATACGGTGCGATTTTTATTGTCTTCCATCAACATGCGGAAGCCTTGCAAGGTGGTGAACCCGAGGCCGCGCGGCAGGCCGCTCTCCGGATCGGGTTCGATCGCGCTATAGGGGGCACCCGATAGTTTTTCCCATTTGCCGGCGGGTTTCTTGGCTTCGATGTTGACCACAGTCGCTTTGCAGACCATGCGGACCACCGCCTCTTTCGGCGCGGAGGGTTTGGTCAGGCTGGGGTGGCCGGCGATCACGGTCCAGCCATTGGCCAGCGCCCAGGTGGTCAGTTCGTCTTTGGTCATTGTAGCCTCCTTATGGTTCAGGCGTGCGAACCGGCGGCCCAGCCGCTGGCCCAGGCCCATTGAAAATTATAGCCGCCGAGCCAGCCCGTGACATCGACGGCTTCACCGATGACGAACAGGCCCGGTACGGTCCGTGCCTGCATCGTTTGCGAGGACAGGTCTCGTGTGTCGACGCCGCCGCTGGTCACTTCGGCCTTGGCGTAGCCTTCGGTGCCGGCCGGGATCAGGCGCCAGGATTTCAGGGCTGCCAGGATGCCGGCCAGGCGATCATCGGTAAAGCTGCCGATCGGGTTGGGCGCGATCGGGGCGGGCAGAAAGACATCGGCCATGCGGCTCGGCATCATGTCCGCGATGATGCTGCGCAGCGCCGCCTTGGGGCGGGCGCGTTTGCGGGCGGCGAGGCCGGACGCCGGCTCATCGGGCAACAGGTCGAGCATGATCGGCGTGGCATCGCGCCAGGCCGATGAAATCTGCAAGATGGCCGGACCGGACAGGCCACGATGGGTGAACAGCATGGCTTCGCGGAACGCGGCCTGGCCGCAGCGGGCGAAGATGGGTTGGGAGACGCCGGCGAGCGCACCGGTGCGCGCCAGTTGGGCGGAATCGAGCGTCAGCGGTACCAGCGCGGGTCGGATCTCGGTCAACCGGAGGCCGAATTGTTCGGCGATGTCGTAGGCGAGACCGGTCGCACCCATTTTCGGAATCGACAGGCCTCCGGTTGCGAGGATTAGGGATTCGGCGGTGACTGTGCCGTGATCGGTCTCGATCCGGAAATGATCGGCGCGACTGACGCCGGTGATCTTGCGACCGAGAGCGATGGTGACCTGGGCGGCGGCGCATTCATCGAGCAGCATCGCGACGATGGCGCGGGCCGATCCGTCGCAGAACAATTGGCCGAGCGTTTTTTCATGCCAGGGGATGCCGTGCTTGTCGACCAGAGCGATGAAATCCTGCGGCGTGTAGCGCGACAGGGCGGATTTGCAGAAATGAGGATTGGCCGACAGGAACCGCCCGGGCTCGGTGTCGAGATTGGTGAAATTGCAACGCCCGCCGCCGGAGATCAGGATTTTTTTGCCGGGTTCATCGGCGTGGTCGAGCACCAGGACCCGGCGACCACGCTGACCCGCGGCGATCGCCGCCATCAGACCCGCGGCGCCGGCACCGAGGATGACGACGTCGTAATGTTGCATCTGCGCGCCGGACGCTATCGTAGGATCATTCATCAGGGGGATGTACGACGACATGCACGCCGACGCGATGCTGGCAGAGGTCATTCTGGCGATTCACCTGATCGTCATTGCATTCAACGTTCTGGGATTGGTGATTGTTCCGCTGGGCGGTCTGCTGGGCTGGCGGATTGTGCGCGTGGCGTGGCTGCGGCTGCTGCATTTGGCGTTGCTGGCGATCGTGGTCGGGCAGGCCCTGGCCGGGCGGGCGTGTATTCTGACGATCTGGCAGGACGACCTGACCGGACAGGGCAGCGCACCGCCGCCGATGATCATGAAATTCATCGATGGATTGATTTATTGGGATCTGCCGCTCTGGGTGTTCACGATCATTTACGCGGCCGCGTTCCTATATGTCGTGGCGTTGGTCGCGCTGGTGCCGTTCTGGGGTCAACGGCGCGCCCCACTATGAAAACTTAATTTGTATCGCTCGCTGTTTAGTTATACTTCATCGATCCATGCATATCACGCTCCGACAGCTACGGGCGATCGCTGCATTGCACCGGCATGGATCGGTCACCCGGGCGGCGGGCGAATTAAACGTATCACCGCCGGCGGTGACCTTGCAGGTCAAAGCGCTGGAGGATCAACTGGGTATCGCACTTGTCGAGCGATCGGCCGGCGGGATGGTGCTGACGCAAGGCGGCATGGTGATCGCCGATGCGTCAACCCGGATCGAGGCGGTGCTGCGGGAATCCGAGGCACGGTTGGCTGCGATCGTTGGCGCGGAACGGGGCGAGGTTCAGGTCGGGATTATCAGCACGGCCAAATATTATGCCCCGCGCGCTCTGGCGGCGTTCTCGCGGGCTCATCCTGGCATCGATCTGCGACTGACCGTTGGCAACCGCGACGAGATCATCGAAGGGTTGGTGCATCATGTGGTCGATCTCGCGATCATGGGGCGGCCGCCGACCGAGCTGAAGGTGATTGCCGACGAAATCGGCGATCACCCGCATGTGGTGGTCGCGCCACCCGACCATCGGCTGGCGACCGCGCGCGACATTGCACCGAACGAGTTGAATAACGAGGTCATGCTGGTGCGCGAGGCAGGCAGCGGCACTAGGCGGTTGATGGAGTTTTACTGCGAGGAAGCGGGCATCACGCCACGGATCGGCATGGAGATCGGCAGCAACGAGACCATCAAGCAATCGGTGATGGCGGGATTGGGAATTTCATTCATTTCGGCGCACACGATCGATGCCGAAGTACAAGATGGCAGGCTTGTCGTGCTCGACATCACGGGTCTGCCGATCATCCGCCAGTGGTTTGCGGTGCATCTGACAGAACGGGCGATGATGCCGGCATCGGCTGCCCTGCTTGGCTTCCTGCGTGAGCAGGGCGGCAGCTTTCTGCCGCATGCCGCGATCGAATCATTGAAAAGAAGCAGCTCATTGGCATTATGACAGGGTGGCATGACCAGTCGATGGCGAATTATACATTTGATTTGATATTACAATAAACAATGATCGCATAACCCGCTGTAATTGAAGAAGCCACGCATCATATCTGTGATGTTGCCTGATCAGGGATTATGCTGTTCGGCAATGCGGCGACATTAAGGCGGAGGTGCCAAACCTTCGCCGCATCGGACTCCAAACTTGCGCCGTGGATGGAAACACAGTCGTCTTCGATCGATCCACTCGTAGGAGTTTGAAACCGATGCGTATTGCGCAAATCGCCCCGCTGACTGAAGCCGTGCCGCCGAAACTGTATGGAGGCACCGAACGCGTTGTCTCGTTCCTGACCGAAGAACTGGTTGCGATGGGTCACGACGTGACCCTGTTCGCGAGTGGCGACTCCGTGACGCGTGCTAAACTCGAAGCGGTTTGGCCGCGGGCGCTGCGGCTCGACCCGACTATTCGTGATTTCATGGGGCCGCATATGTTGCTCATGGAACGCGTCCGGCAGATGGCGCACGAATTCGACGTGCTGCATTTCCATATGGATTACTGGCCCGCCTCGCTGTTTTCGCGCCAGGGGGTACCGTTCGTCACGACGCTGCACGGCAGGCTCGATCTGCCGGAGCTTCGGCCAGTGTTTGCTGGCTTGCCGCCGATGAGCGTGGTGTCGATTTCGGACAGCCAGCGACTGCCGTTGCCGGAGGCGAATTTCATCGCGACGATCCATCATGGCCTGCCGGAATATCTGTTGACGCCCCGGCCGACGACGCAGGATTACGTTGCCTTTCTGGGGCGGATCTGCCCGGAGAAGCGGCCGGACCGGGCCATCCGAATCGCGCGCGCCGCCGGCATTAACCTACGACTGGCAGCAAAAGTTGATCGGGCGGATATCGATTACCATGAATCGACGATCAAGCCGATGCTGGGGCCGGACGCTGATCTGATCGGCGAAATCGATGATCGCAACAAGCCTGAGTTTCTGTCGGGGGCGAAGGCGCTGCTAATGCCGATCGACTGGCCGGAGCCGTTCGGCCTTGTGATGATCGAGGCAATGGCCTGCGGCACACCGGTGATCGCCTATGGTCATGGATCGGTGCCCGAAATCATCGAGGACGGGGTTACCGGCTTCATCGTCAGCAGCGAGGAGGAGGCGGTTGCCGCGCTCAGGCGGATCGATGATTTGTCCCGTACGCGGATTCGCGCTGAGTTCGAACGCCGGTTTACGGCGCGCCGCATGGCGGAAGATTATCTGGATACTTACGAACGGCTGATGGTGCCGAAGAGCGACCGGCTGCGCCTGGTTGGTTGACCGACCAAAATCCCACCCATTGCCAGGGGTGGGATTTTTTCGCGCCGTGGAACCGCGCGCCTGTCGGATGGGAATTCAAGCGAGTCGTCCCACGCCTGATTGAACGTGACCGCAAGTTCCGCCATGGTCCGCGCCGCATGAGCCCTGTCCCGTTTATTGCCCATCCCGGTTTCGCCACGCTGGCGCTGCCGCGCCATGTCGCCCTGCTTGCGGGGCTGGCTCTGTTTTCCGGCATTGTGGTGCGAACCATGATCTCGGTCGGCGTGCCGGACCGTCCCGACGCCCGGAAAGCCCACACACGTGTTACGCCGAAATCGGGAGGGGTGGGCATTGTCGCCGCGTTCCTGCTCGGCATTTCGCTGCTCTACCGCTTTGGCGAAGTGTCGCGCCTGGCGGCGCCGCTGTTTGTTGGCGTAATCGCAGCTGCCGTGCTGATCGCGGCGGTATCGTTACTCGATGATCTGTTTGATTTTCCGTTTCTGGTAAAGCTCGGCGCACAATTCCTGGCGGCGCTGGTTGCGGTCGGTGCCGGGTTGTCAGCGCGGAAATTCGATCTGCCGCTGCTGGGTGCCGTGCCACTGGGCATGGCAGGACCGGTGCTGTCGTTGATCTGGATTCTGTTCGTGACCAATGCGATGAACTTCATTGATGGGCTCGATGGTCTGGCCGCCGGCACGACTTTGATCGCGTGCTTGTTTCTGGCGGGCATTGCCGGGCTGCATGGCGGATTTTTCGTCTATACCACGGCTTTGTTACTGGCCGGCGGCGTTGCCGGGTTTCTGCCCTTCAACTATCCGCGCGCGCGGATTTTCATGGGCGATGTCGGCAGCCAGTTCTGTGGCTTCATGCTGGCCGTGCTGGGCATCGCCGCGACGCATTACCAGCGGGTGTCATTGTCGTTTCTGGTGGTACCGCTGCTGCTTTCGGGTGTCCTGCTCGATGTGATGTTCACGCTGGTGCGGCGCGCGGTGACGGGGCAGAACATCGCCCGGGCGCACCGCGGGCATCTTTACCAGGTTGCGCATCGCGCGGGGATGGATGCGCGTTGGATTGCTATCATTTATTGGGGGTTCGCGGTATTCGGTGGTGTGGTCGTCATCGGGTTTCTGCACGCTTCCACCGATTGGAAGCCGGTGGTGATTTTTGCGCCGCTCCTGCCCTTCGCGATGTGGGCGGCCTATGTGGTCAGGCGCGCCGGACGTGCTGAGATTGGGCCATGGGGATAGCGACCGCCCGAACCGCGATCAGATCAGCCGTGTTTCGGCTTCGAGCCCGACCATCGAGGCCAGGCGGGACAGGCGGCGGTCGATCGGGTCGCCGGCGAAGACACCGCTCGATGCATTGAGCGTGAGGACCAGTTTGCCACGATCGATCGTTAGGCTGGTTGCGGCGAGCAGTGTGGGCGTGCCGGCGGAGAGCGTGTACGCGAGGCGCAGAGCCGCACCTAACGTCTCGGCGCGGCGGGCAGCCGCCATATCGAGCAAGGCCCGCGCGGGTGCGAGGAACGGGCTTTCAATCGGCGCTTCATAGCGCAACGCCAGGGTCAGGGCCAGAAAGGCGCGAGCATGGTGATCCAGGCCGACGCCGGTTTGGCGGAGGACGCGCAGAAAGGCTTGTTCGGCCCGATATTCCGGATGTTCATGATTGCCGATGTCCGAAAACCAGCAAGCGCCCTCACGCAGCCGGCGCTGGGCGTTGGTTTCCGTGGCAAACAAGGGCGCGGTCCATGCGATGAGCGCGTCCGGCAGGCCGGCATCGCGCAGCAATCCAACCGTGAGGTCGCGCCCTGCCGCGACCAGCGGGTCTTGCAGACGCATTTCCGCAGGAAGTTGGCGTAGAAACCAGCCTTCGCGGAGGCCATTGGCGCTGAAGACGACTCGTGCCGCATTGGTGGCACGCAGCAGGCGTCGGAGAATGATGGCTGCGTAGGGCAAATCATCAATTCGTTTGCGGGCAACGCCGGGCATGCGCTCGATCAGCTTGCGCCCCGCTTCGGCGATGACCGCCGAAAGATCGCGGGCCTCGTCGCGGCCAATGGTGTAATGGTGCACCATTGCCAGCGGGTAGCCGGTTTGCGCGATGTGGATACGGGCCAGTGCACGGAATGCGCCGCCCGACACATAGAGGTCGCCCCCGGCGCCTTCACCGAGAAACGGGATCGCCTCAAGCTCGTCGGCGACGATGGTTTTGGCGTGGAGATGATCATTGCCGGCACGTTCAGCGAGGCGGATGACGCCGATCGGCATGGTCGCGGCTTCACCGATGCTGCCGGCAGACAGGCGCACGACCTCGAGCGAACCGCCGCCGAGGTCGGCCAGAATGCCGTCGGCGGCGGGAATACCGCAAAGCACGCCCTCGGCGGAGAGCCGCGCCTCCTGCTCGCCGGTCAGGGTAATGACTTTCAGGCCGGGCGTTGCCGCTTCCAGTCGTGCGGTGAATTCGGGACCGTTGGCGGCATCGCGCACGGCGGAGGTCGCCAGGGCTTCAAATGGATGCGCACCCATGGCACGCGCGATCGCGCCGTAGCGCCGCACTACGGTGACCGCTTCATCCATCGACGCCGGGTCGAGGTTGCCGGTCGCGATCAACCCGCGGGCGAGGCGAAGGACGGCCTTTTCATTGAAGATCTGCACAGGATTGCGCGATTGACCCTGGAATACGACGAGGCGGACCGAATTGGAGCCCAGATCAACCACGGCACGACGAGCATTGCTTTGCATGACACGCTGCGTAGCGTGTCTGGCTGATATCGGATAGTGGGTCTTAATCCCTTGATTTCATTGAAGGGGCGGGGTGCATGCGGACAATTGTTCGGGACGTGTCGCGACTGACTTGGCAGAACGACCGGCCATAAGGCCAAGTGTTACTGCCTGTTCATCAAAATTGGCGTTTGACTTAGCCGGACAGCATCGCACTATAGGCTTTTCGCGAAAGAAAGTTGTGTGACATGATACCCTCTCTGATGCCGAACTATAATCGGATCGACGTTTCGTTCAGCCACGGCGAGGGCGTGTGGCTGATGACGGATGATGGTCGCCGATTTCTGGATTTCGGCGCGGGGATCGCGACCTCCTCGCTCGGACATGGTCATGCCGGCTTGACCCGGGCGATTGCCGAACAGGCCGCCAAGGTGATGCATGTTTCGAATCTTTATCGTGTGCCGCAGGCTGAACGACTGGCGGCGCGGCTGGTGGAGGCCAGTTTCGGCGACAGCGTGTTCTTTTGCAACTCCGGCGCGGAGGCCAATGAGGCACTGGTCAAATCGTTCCGCAAGACGATGGCCGATGAGGGTAAGCCGGAACGGTTTCGGGTGATTTGCGCCGAGGGTGCGTTTCATGGTCGGACACTGGCGATGATCGCCGCGACCGGCAATGCAAAATATCTGGCGGGGTTTGGCCCGGCGGTCGACGGGTTCGACCACGTGCCGTTCAATAACCTGAACGCGTTACGCGCTGCGATTACGCCGGAGACCGCGGGGATTCTGGTCGAACCCATTCAGGGTGAGGGCGGGGTGCGGCCGGCCTATGCCGAATACCTGCAAGGATTGCGTGCGGCGGCCGATGAGTTCGGCCTGCTCCTCGGGTTCGACGAGGTGCAATGCGGCATGGGGCGGACCGGCAAATTGTTTGCGCATGAATGGGCTGGCGTTGTGCCGGACGCGGTCAGCATGGCCAAGGGAATCGGGGGCGGGTTTCCGCTCGGCGCGCTGGTCGCCAACGAGCGTGTCGCAAAACATCTGGTGCCGGGCAGCCACGGCACGACCTATGGCGGCAACCCGCTTGCCTGTGCCGCCGGCAATGCTGTGCTCGATGTCGTTCTTGCACCGGGATTTCTGACCCAGGTCGAACAGGTGGGTGCGCGATTCCAGGCCGGACTCGAAGCGTTGGTGCGCCGGCATGGCGATGTATTTGGCGCTGTGCGCGGACATGGGCTGATGCAAGGTCTGGTCTGTCTGGTGCCGAACGGCGAAGTTCAGACGGCGTGTTTCAACGAGGGGTTGCTGGCGGTCGCCGCAGGAGACAATGTGTTGCGTCTGGTTCCGCCGCTGATCGTCTCGGAATCGGAAATCGATGAGGCGCTGGTCCGGCTGGATGGTGCGGCCCGGCGGTGCAAGCCGTCACTGTTCGCGGCTGCCGCGAAATGAGCATTGCGATCGGGACAGGCAACAATGACAACCAACCGAGGCACTTCCTTGATCTGGCACTGATCGAGGCGCCCGTTTTGCGCCGAATCCTCGATCAGGCGGCCCGGTTCAAGCGCGCCGGCCGATCGGCCGCGCGGCCGCTCGCCGGACGGTCGCTGGCGCTGATTTTTGAGAAACCGTCGACGCGGACACGCGTAAGTTTCGAAATGGCGATGCGCGGCCTGGGTGGCGATGTGGTGATGCTGTCATCACGCGAAATGCAGATCGGTCGGGGTGAGACGGTGGCCGATACCGCGCGCGTGCTGTCGCGCTATGTCGATGCGATCATGCTGCGGACGGATCGGGAGGCGAAACTGCGGGAACTGGCTGCCTATGCTACTGTTCCGGTGATCAATGGCCTGACCGAACGGTCGCATCCATGCCAGGTGATGGCGGATGTGCTGACGTTCGAGGAGCGGCATGGCCCGATTTCCGGGCAGACCGTCGCCTGGATCGGCGACGGCAACAATATGGCGAAAAGCTGGATCGAGGCGGCGGCACGGTTTGGGTTTCGCCTGAATTTGGCCTGCCCAGCCGAATTGCGCCCCGACGCTGCTGCTGTGGCATGGGCAGAGGCGGCGGGCGCCAATATAGTCCTGACCGAAGACCCCGATGCTGCGGTTGCCGATGCGCGTTGCGTGGTCACCGACACCTGGGTGAGCATGGGCGATGACGATGCCGAACGCAGGCATAATCTGCTGACGGGGTATCAGGTGAATGAGCGACTGATGGCGCTGGCATCAAAGGATGCGATCTTCATGCATTGCCTGCCGGCGCATCGCGGTGAGGAGGTCAGCGCCGGGGTGATCGATGGACCGCAATCGGTCGTATTCGATGAGGCGGAAAACCGGCTCTATGCGCAGCAGGGCATCTTGGCATGGGCACTAGGTGGTTGAGATCAGCGGCTCGTACCCAGCGGTTCGCCTAAACTTTTCGACGTTAACGCCGCCTCGCACTGGCGGAAGGAGACCGTGCCTGGGTCAACTCCAGACGGTGAAAGCCGCTATCAAGAGTAGAATAACCACCAGACTGATGACGGTCACGACCAGAAAACGGGTGAACCCATTCCAGCCGGCTTGGCTGCCTTGTTCAAGCTGCTCCAGACCGATAGGGAGGTTGTTCGGTGTATCAGTATCAGCCATCATTACCGCCTTGACCCTTTCGAATCCCATCCGCTTGTTATCGTATCACACGCTTTCGTGACATATTCAATGGTTATTGCGTCTTGGCGTCAAGCGCAAGGGCTGAGCAAAGCCGCCACCGAATCAGCATATGTCGGCTGAGTGCCTATGTAGTGGCGGAGCGCCATAGGGTAAATGATATGCTCCTGCACGAGAACCCGTTCGCTGAGCGTTATTTCGGTGTCATCGGGCAGAACCGGCACCGCCGCCTGCGCCAGAATCGGCCCCTCATCCATCGCCGCCGTGACCAGATGCACGGTGCAGCCATGGATTTTGGTGCCAGATGCCAAAGCGCGCGCGTGCGTATCGAGGCCGGGGAACGCCGGCAACAACGACGGATGGATGTTCAACATGCGTCCTGCCCACAGCGTTACGAACGCTGGCGTCACCAGCCGCATGTACCCTGCGAGGCAAACAATGGTGCAATCGGCGCCGATCAGGGCCTCGTGAATTCGGGCTTCATGCCCAGCACGGTCAGTACGGAAATCGCGACTCGGAATTGCCATGGCGGCAATCCCGTGCTGACGCGCAATGTCGAGACCGACAGCATCGGCACGGTTTGAAATCACCAGCGCGACCTCGGCCGGGTAATCGGCACTGGCCGCGGCGCGGATCAGCGCCTCCATGTTCGACCCTCGCCCTGAGATCAGAATACCGACGCGCGGCTTCATGTAAACAAAGCGTCGGGGTCGGTGATGTGGATTGCCGGGGGACCCTCGGCGGCAACAACGCGCCCGAGGCGGCACGGTGCCAGCCCTTGGCCGGACAGCAGCGTGATCGCGCCATCGCAATCGGTCTCGCGGACCACAAGCACCATGCCGATCCCGCAATTGAAGACCCGCAGCATCTCAATCGACGCTACGCCGCCAGCTCCAGCCAACCAGCGAAACACCGGCGGCATCGGCCAAGGCTGGTCGATCACAGCAGCACAGCCTTCAGGCAACACGCGTGGTAAATTGCCAGGCAACCCTCCGCCGGTGATATGGGCAGCGGCTCGCAAGAGACGGGCACGGGCCAGGGCAAGCACCGGGTGAACGTATAGGGCCGTCGGTGTCATAAGCGCCGCACCCAGGGTTTGCGCCGGAGCAAACGGAGCCGCGTCGTCCAATTTGATCCCGGCAGTGTCGATAATACGACGCACCAGCGAAAATCCATTGGAGTGAACGCCGGAACTCGGTAACCCAAGCAAAATGTCGCCCGGGGCGACTCGGTCGGGGAGCAGAGTGCCGCGTTCGGCGGCCCCGACGGCGAAACCGGCCAGATCGTAATCGCCTCTGCCGTACATACCCGGCATTTCGGCGGTTTCACCACCAGTCAGCGCGCAGCCCACCTGACGACAGCCCTCGGCGATCCCCGCGATGACGCGGGTCGCTATCGCGGGATCTAGCTGGCCGGTTGCGAAATAATCCAGGAAAAATAGCGGCTCGGCACCCTGCACCACGAGATCGTTGACACACATGGCGACCAGATCGATCCCGACGGTATCATGAATGCCGGTGTCGATGGCGAGGCGAAGCTTGGTGCCAACCCCATCCGTGGTGGCTACTAATACAGGATCGGCAAAGCCGGCAGCCTTAGGGTCGAACAGAGCGCCGAACCCGCCGATACCGCCGATGACACCGGCCCTGGTCGTCGCCTTCGCAAGCGGCTTGATCGCATCGACCAATTGGTCGCCGGCCTCAATATCGACGCCAGAATCGCGATAGGTGACGCCGTTCCTGCCGTCGCTGCTGGTCATGCACGTCTCCGATGCGCTAATCGTCATTCATGAACAACCGGCGCGCAACAGTCACCAACGATACGTCGCTCGATGGCGGACGGCAGCGCGCGCTGCGTTCGGCGCGGTTATCACCACAACGCCGGAGCAAGCGCAACCAGGCGGGCCAATCATGCCAGACGGCATAAATCGCCACAGTAGCGGAGCCGGCGCCTCAACCGACGTCGCGACACTTCCGAACGTGCTGACGTTCGGCCGGATCTGTGCAGTTCCGATCGCAATCTGGTTGGTCTTGCGCGGCGACTACGCGATTGCGGCGATACTTTTCGTGCTAGCGGGGCTGACCGACGCGTTGGATGGGTGGCTAGCGCGGCGCCAGGGACCGTCGGTTCTGGGCACATTGCTCGACCCCCTGGCCGACAAGTTGCTGCTGACATCGATGTTCATCACGCTAGCCGCCGTGGGTCTGCTACCCTTATGGCTGACGATCCTGGTCGTCTTTCGCGACGGCATGATTATTGGCGGTATCGGCTTGCTGCGCCTGCTCGGGAGTAGCGTTGCAATCCGACCGCTGATCATCTCCAAGCTGAACAGCGTCGCTCAGATCATTCTGGTCGGCGTCGCTCTTGCCGAGGCCGGCTTCGCCGTGCATCCACCCTATATACGCTCGGCATTGATCGGTCTCGTTGCGCTGACCACGTTGATTTCAGGGGGAGCTTACGTCATGCGCGGCAGCAGATTGGTATGAACGGACGGATCGAGACAGGCCCACGGTGGCAGCGTTTCTTGGCAATAGGCGCGGCGGTCGTCCTGGCTATTATTTTTTTGCGACTGTTCGCGTCGATCTTGCTGCCCTTCGTTGCCGCTGCGGGAATCGCCTATTTCCTTGATCCGGCCGTTTCCGCATTGACGCGCCTGCGCATTCCACGCTCGCTGGGCACTGCGATCATGTTGCTCGCATTGATCGCCGGCGCCGCGCTATGCATTCTGCTGCTCTACCCACTCATTTCTGCGCAGATCGGGCTGCTGTCACAGCAACTGCCCGGCATGGTCCAAAATCTGCAGGAATTCGCGACCCATGAAATCAACAGCATCCAACAGAAGTTCGGCCAGGGTTTCGTTTCCAGCAAACTCAAGTCGCTGGTCAGCAACGAGGCCGGAACGCTGATGGGCTTCGTCGGCACCGCGGCACGGCGCGTGGTCGGCACCGGATTTGTCCTTATCAACATTCTGACGCTGCTGATCATTACGCCGATCGTAGCGTTCTATTTCTTGCGGGATTGGCCGTTCGTGGTCGCGCGAATCGATTCGTGGCTACCGCGCTCCCAGGAGAGCGTGATTCGTAATCTTTCCCAGGAAATCAGTCGAATTCTGAACGCCTGGCTGCGCGGCCAAGCCATCTGTTGCCTGTTTCTGGCCGTATTTTACGCCGTCGCCCTCAGCATCGCAGGCCTCAATCTTGGTCTTGTCGTCGGGCTCACCGCGGGGCTGCTGTCGTTTATTCCTTATGTCGGTACGATCGTTGGTGCCGTCTCCTCCATCATCCTCGCTTTGGGACAGTTTAGCGGTCTCGATCACGTCCTCGTCATCGCAATCATTTTCGTGGTCGGTCAGCTACTGAACGATTATGTCGTGGCACCGCGGTTCCTGGGCGATCGCCTCGGCCTGTCCGCCGTATGGGTGATCTTTGCGCTGTTTGCCGGTGCCGAAACCTTCGGCTTTCTTGGCGTCATGCTTGCCGTGCCGGTTACCGCAACACTCGGTGTGCTGGCGCGCTTCTGGTTGCATCATTACTTACAGAGTTCCCTCTATTTGGACCCGCCGAAACCCAGTGCCTGACAACAAGACCGTCGCACGCCAACTAGCCTTGCCGTTTGATGAACCCGATCAATTCGCGGCGTCAGATTTTATCGAGGCTCCCTCGAACCGGGCAGCAAGGGTAGCTTTCGCCGCACCATCCACCTGGGTCAACGGCCGGTTGGTGCTATGGGGCGACGCGGGCTGCGGCAAAAGCCACCTCTCCCGTCTCTGGGGTGCCGAGCGCGAGGCGGAGATCGTTGAGGCCTCTCAACTGCGCCAGGCATTATCGTCATCGCGTGCGGCGATCGTCATCGAGGATATCGACGCAATGGCCGCCCCAGTCGCTCTGTTCGCAACATTGGAACGAGCGTCGGCGAGCCGGCAACCCGTCCTGATGACGAGCAGGACACCGCCCGCGCGCCTTGCCATCGACCTTGCCGATCTTGCGAGCCGTCTGCGTGCCAGCTTGACCATCCAGATCGAGCCCGCCGAACCCGCGTTGCTCGATGCCATGCTCGTCCGCCTCGCGGCCGCTCGACAAATGACTATTTCTGCGTCGGTCCAGCAATTTCTGCTCGGCCGCCTACCGCGCCGCCCTGCCGTGTTGCGCGAAGCAATCGCCCGCCTCGATCGCTATGCGCTCGCACTCGGCACAGCGCCGTCCCGCCGGATCGCCGAACGCCTCCTCGGTGAACTCGCCGATCCGCCGGAGGAGGAACAATCGATACCGCAGTCCGGCCGCACCGCTGAATTTCATGAAACAGAAACGCCATCGCTGCTTTAGCGCTGCGCCGTTTCATGCCAACATCGCGTGATGGACCAGAGCACAAATCTCAGTGAAAGCGACGCACCGATCACAATCGAAGACCTCGCTCGCTTCATCAACCGGGAGCTCTCATGGCTTGACTTCAATTTGCGCGTGGTGGGCGCCGCTGAAAACCCCCGTTATCCATTGCTCGAGCGTCTGCGCTTCGTCTCGATCAGCGCCTCAAATCTCGACGAGTTCTATTCGGTCCGCGTAGCAGGGCTGATCGGTCAAGCCCGGGCCGGACTCGTACTGCATTCATCCGACGGGCAGACACCTACCCAGCAACTGGCCGAGGTCAACCGCTGTGCCCGCGGTCTGCGGGAGGCCCAGCAGCGTGTTCTGGCCGAGTTGCGTGCCGAACTCACCGCAGTCGGGCTTACCATCATCAGCACCGCCGAGCTGAGCGTTGACGATCGCAAATTCCTCGACAGTTATTTTATGGAACGAGTCTTTCCCGTTCTCACGCCCTTGGCGATCGATCCAGCCCACCCATTTCCCTTCGTCCAGAATATGGGCCTGGTGCTCGCGCTCAAGCTAGTCCGCGAAGACGATGCCGGGGTGATGCGCGCGCTCATCCCACTCCCTGCCCAGATCCGGCGTTTCATCCGCCTGCCGGACGCATCGTCCGTCACGATCCGATTCGTAATGCTGGAGGATCTGGTCGCCCTGTTTCTTGATCGGCTATTTCATGGTTTTCGCCATGCTGGCTCAGGGCTGTTCCGCGTGTCTCGCGATACCGATGTCGAGTTCGAGGAAGAGGCTGAAGATCTTGTGCAATCCTATGAATCGGCCCTGAAACGCCGCCGCAAGGGCGCCGCGATCCAACTGACTCTCGCAGCGGACATGCCGGAAGACCTGCAGAGTTTCGTGATTGACGAGGTCGAAGCGCCGGACGACGAATTGTTCATCGAAGCCGGAATGCTCGGATTGGTCGATCTGAAAGAAATGATCGTCGACGATCGCCCTGAATTGCTCTTTCCAGCCTACACGCCCCGCTTTCCTGAACGCATTCGCGATTTCGGCGGCGATTGTTTCGCTGCCATTCGCAACAAGGACATCATCGTCCATCATCCGTTCGAGAGTTTTGACGTGGTCGTGCAATTCCTCCGCCAGGCCGCCGGCGATCCCAATGTTGTCGCGATCAAACAGACCCTGTACCGAACCAGCCACGACTCCCCGATCGTGGGTGCACTGATCGAAGCCGCTGAATCTGGCAAAAGTGTCACCGCCATGGTCGAACTGCGCGCCCGCTTCGATGAGGAAGCGAATATCCGCCTGGCCCGCACGCTGGAAGCCGCTGGCGTGCAGGTCGTGTACGGCTTCCTTGGCCTGAAAACCCACGCCAAACTGTCCTTGGTCGTTCGCCGCGAAGGCAGTGCGATGCGAGCCTATGCCCATTTCGGTACCGGCAATTACCACCCGATCACGGCGCGTATCTACACCGATCTGTCGTTCTTCACCTGCGATCCCGAACTGACCCGGGACTCCGCCCGCCTGTTCAATTACATGACCGGCTACGCGCGCCCCGAGCACATGGATCAACTCGCTTTCAGCCCGATCAGCACGCGCCGGACGATCGAAGCTCTGATCGATGCTGAAATCGCCGCCGCGAAAGTCGGCCGGCCATCTGGAATCTGGTTGAAACTCAATTCCCTCGTCGACGAACGACTGATCGACCACCTCTACCGGGCATCAGCCGCCGGTGTGCGTATCATCTGCGTCATACGCGGCATCTGCTGCCTCCGCCCCGGTGTGCCGGGACTGTCAGAAACCATACAGGTCAAATCGATCATCGGCCGCTTCCTGGAGCACGCACGTATCGCAGTGTTCGCCAATGGGGCTGACATGCCCTGCAGGGACAACAAGGTTTTCATATCGAGCGCCGATTGGATGGCTCGCAACATGGATTGGCGGGTTGAAACCTTCGTCCCGATCCACAATGCAACGGTGCATGCGCAGGTGCTTGACCAGATCATGGCGGTCAACTTGCGTGACGATGTCGACTCCTGGAGTCTCGGCGCAGACGGTAACTGGTCGAAAATACCACAGGGACCACACCCCGTGTCCGCCCATGAGTATTTCATGACAAATCCATCGCTATCAGGTCGTGGCTCAGCGTTGCGTAACCCGATTAACCATCAACAGCGTGAACGCAATCGATATCGCAAAACATTCCTGATCAACGAGTAGTTAACGGCACCTGCAAAGTCTGTTTTACGGCCGCCAGATGATCATAACAGATCGCATGCGCCCGCCACAACGCCGCAACGTATTCCGCGACCTGCGACTGCCGTGTCGCCACCGGCACAATCGGGCTTCCAGGGCAAGTCAACAGCGCTGTTGGAATTGCCGGCTGCACCAATTTGATTTTGGTGATCGTCACAGGCTTGCCCACAGTGCACCCTGCTACGAGGCAGCACATGAGTATCAATCTGATCATCGCGGGGCTCCTTGTGTTTTGGCGATCGATGCCAGAGTGTTCGCCAAAACTGGCGCGACCGTGGCATCATTCTTGGAGGGTGCTGTCGCAACCGTTTGGAGCAAGCCGTCAGTGAAGCGAGTGATCTGACTGTCGCTCGCCAATGTCGTCGCCAATGTTGCCTGCCAAGCCGCATCTTCCGCGCGCAAGACTTTCAAGGCAGCCATGTTCTGCTGGTTTATCGCGCTTAGCTGGACGATCGTCGATTGCGCGGATGCAATATCCCCCTGAGCGGTCTTCAACTGATCGCGCAGATACCAGACATAAATCAAACAACCAATCACGCACAAACCGCCAATCAACCATGGCAAAAATCGCGTTATATATGATGCAAGCAATGCCGGCATTCTAGCCTCCAAACCGCGAACTCAACCCCATGCCGATTGCCCCAGCGGCAATCGCCGAACCCAGGCCCATGCCGAACCGCTCGGGCTCAAACGCCTGATGCCGCACCAGAACGGCGAACAACTCGAGACCGATAAAGCTAAGCACCCCAATAATGGACAACACAGCCAACTCGTCAGCACGACCATTGGAATCCGAAATAAGTTCCGCGAATATACGTTTCATGTTGAATGATCGCCGATCATGACAGCGAGTGCAGAACATGCGCGGCAATACTACCGACCACCGCTGAAAGCAGCCCCACAACAATCATTGTTACCCGATGACCACCCGACTGTTCACCCCGGAACTGGGCCAGATCTGCATGAAATCGCGACAGCTCCTTGACCAGCTCATCACTCTTGCAGACGAACCGGTCCTGTGCTGTCTCAACCTGCATCTCGAATCGGCTGCGCCAGGTCTCCAGTGCCATATGACGTGCCTCGATGGCTACAATATCCCTGCGCGCCGAAGCCACTTCCGTCTGCAATAGCCCGACCTCGGATCGCAGGTCCGCCATCGCATCGCGCAGCAGCGCGATCGCATCATCCGCCATGTCTTTAGTCAGGAACCGTCGCCAACGGCACGCCGTAGGCTGTCGCTTGAAGCGGCATGTTGATCGAGAATGATGCACCAAGATCAGCCGCCATCGACCAGCCAACAGGCGGCGTGACTTGCGATAAGTTGTCAGTCACTGCATCACCTCTCCCAATTTGGTTACTACCGTAAGGATAATAGAACAGGCATTGACTGGCAGGGCTGGCCGGAGCTCGCGCCAATGTCACCGAAACATGGGTCGCATCAATCCGCACTGCCGCGGTCGCGGCGATAATCGGGCCGGGATTGGCGACAGTGCCGCCATCCATAACTGCAAATCCCGCACCGTTGATGGCTTGGAGCGGTACGATCAGATCATTTCCCGCATCATGCTTGATCGTCAGAACAACCTCGGTTGGCGTCGCCTGATATGCATGAACAATACTCGGCCCCCCCGCGATCGGCAGACCAGATGCCGGCAACGCCGCAGGTGAAATCGTATCGGACAACCCCAATGCAATCATGGCCCGTGCCGCCACGTGCGAGCCGATCTGGCCATATCGCAACAGATCGGGTTGATCGCGATGCTCCGGGTCGCCGCCGGCAAATATCCCGGTCACCGGGTTCCATGTCGCATTCAGCGGGTTGGAATCGGCTGTCTGCGAGACAAACATCCGAATGCCCTGCGTCGGGTCCTGGGCAAGATCGAACACGCTCTCGCGCACCATCTGGACGCCGGCATCGGTTTCATAGGGAATCGCGCTCCACATCAATAGAGGCATCTGCGCCGCGGACCGCCCGAACAAGCCGCGCGTCGCAGTTGCGAGTTGAACGACGCTGCCTTTGTACAGCGCCTTATTGGAATACGGCATGGTGCTGTCCTGCTCGGACCAGGGCCAGAGCAGAAAGGCGATATCGCTTGCATCCGCGGCCGAAACGAGGGCCTGCGCACCCGTCAGATACGCGGTCAGCGCCTGACCATCGGGCCCGAGGGCCCAAGTGGATGGAGACGAACCATCACCCGGATTAGTCAGGAATGTTCCACTGCCCGCGCCCGGGGGAAACAGCGGCGGCGATGAGTTGGATATCGGATGTCCCGAGACCATGGAGTAGCGGGCCGGGCTGATATAGCTCCCGGACTGTAGCGACGTCGCGGCCCATGAGGCAGCCCCAAGATACCAAGCCACACCGCGCGCAAGCGCAAGCGGTGCCCCGGACTGGACAAACCATTCAGCGTTAGATTGACCCGTAACCAACAGATTGACGCCGCGCCGACTTCCGAGCACCCATCGCCCCTGACAAGCGATCAGCGTCGCGATATCGGCAGCATCCAGCGCCCGCGCCCAATGTGCCGCTTCATGAAACCAGCATTGTGCCGAACCCTGCGCCGTACTGTCATGAAACAGCAAAACCTGCCCACCACTTGACGCCGGTAACGGATTTGCTGCCGCCGTCACCACCGGTACACCGTCGAGCCAGACATCCACGCCCGATCCGGGTGTGTTCCGCATGATCAGCGCGTGGCTGTGACGGCGCGCCAATGTCGGCGTAATCGTCACGCTATGCGGTGTGTTGGCAAACAGCACCAAACCAACGCCTGTTGGGCCACCCGCCTGCACAACAGTGATCCCGCTTGCCATATCATGGATCAACGGTGTCGGGTCATTATTGACCTGATAGGTGCCCTGCCGCCAGTTCGGCCGGGTCCATACCAAGTATACTGTCCAAGCTGCAGCATTGCCCAGGTCGAGCGCCGCCAGCGATAATCCCCAATCCGGATCGAGGCTCGGTCCGTACTGCGCAATGGTCGCGTCGGGGCTGCCCACGGCACCCAGAAAGCCATTAATGCGCGGAACCACGAGCGTCGGGTTTTGCGTTACATTAACGAAATAATGGAAAGGAACCAAAGCCGCGCCTTGGCCCGTTTTATCAGCAAGCGCGCCCACCGTACTGTTGAAGGAACCCACAACATTGCCGTTCAAATCCAGAACGCCGCTCAACGCGCCGGCATCCCACCATCCCGCCAGGCCCGTGATAACCGAAGGGTAGGGACCTGAGAACCCGGTTGGCAGTGGCGCGCCGGAACTACTAGCTGCGAGCGAGCTTGATAAAATCCGCCCGGCCGACGATGCGAGAGGATTGCCGCTCGCAACCACCATCAGTGCCATCCTCAGGTCACCTGGATCGAAAACGTTGAAACGACGGCGTTCGTCCCGCTCGTAGTCTCGACCCAGATGTAATAGGTTCCTGCCGACGCTGGCACAGTCGCGTAAATCGCCCAGACGGTGTTGTTGTCGATAATCGCCGCATTTTGCCAGCCTGTGGTCGGGCGCACCGTGTTACTGGTCGAAAATGCGATCTGTGTCGCTGTCGACTGCGGCGGGCTGACACCGCCGTTCAACGCCAACGTGCCCGACCCTGCTGCTATGCTCACGCTCGCGGGTTGATTGACCGTGTAACTGATCGCAGCAACGCTGGCCGATACAAAAATCGCCCCCGATACTGCCTGAATACTGACATCGTTGATCTGTTCCGCCCAAACGTAATAGGTTCCTGCCACAGAACCCGCCACCAGAGACGTACTCCAGTTTGCACTGCTAACGCTTGCCGCTGCGTACACGGTCGGTGCAACTGTGCTGCTCGCAGAAAGCCCAACCTGCACCGCTGCACCAGACGGCGCCACGGTTCCGGTCACAGGAATCGCGCCGCCAACCGTCACGGACGTCGGCACGGCACCAATTGTGACGGTCGCTGCCCTTATGGTGAACGGCGGGCTGGTACCAACCACCGCAGTGTTCGCGTGATCGCGTACCATGATGGTATACGTCCCGGCCGCCATGCCCGGCACTTGAAACTGATACGATGTTGCACCGATATTCGGCGTGGCTGCTGCCGTCCAATGACTTCCGTCGAACGAGTAGTCAAGCGCTGTCGGAGTATCATCGAACAAACCGCCGCTTACAGTGAACGCTGTATTCGGCGCGGGCGCGGCAACCATCGCAACCGTAATCGTGGGTGAGGTCGGCGCGATACCGTTCCACCATACGATCGAACCACCGGAGTATGTCAGACCGACAATCTCAGCGCTCGCACCTGGTGGCAGCACGCTGCTACCTGTACCAGAAACAATGCCCGCACCCATCGTCACGACTCCCGCCGAGAGGTTGATCACACGGCATGAAAATCCGCTACCCATATTCGTGAAATTCGCCGACAAGACCATCGGCTGGCTCAACACTAACACGCGCTGGTTATGGTTCGTCGCATCGAGCACCGTGTTCGCCGTTAACTCGACCACACCAGCCCGCATTGTCGGAATTTTCTGTCCAACGTAAGTCCAGATGGCCGCGAAACTCTGACTCGCCAGCGCGTTGCCGCCCTGGGCGACCAGCAACTGATCAGAATCCGAAACCGGTCCAGCCGCGGGCAACTGATCAATCGTCTGCCCACCGATCAACTGCTGATAGGTAATCCAGGCGTTTGCACCGTTCTGCCAGATCGCGACGTAGTCAGTGCCGGCGATGGTGCTGGCGGCATTATTGCTTCCCGGTGCAAGCAGCCCCGCGCCCGGCGGTCCTACCGGCCCCGCCACACCTTGCGGCCCACTCGCCCCAATAGGTCCCTGAGGCCCCACCGGCCCCGCAATCGCGCCCGCCGTCACACTAAATGTCCCGTTCGGATCAATGGCTATTCCTGCGCCGGCACTAAACAGGCCGCGCAACAAACCCATCGGCAGGCGATTGGGCGCCCCTGCAGCGTTCACAATCACCTCGTCATCGATCGCGAAACTGCCAAGCAGGCCGAACCCCAAATGATCGGTGCCGTTCGCCTCAAGCGTGGTGGCCGAAAGTGCCAGTCCGCCGCCCAGCGAAAGCGCTTCCGGCATCCCGGTGCCGGCGCTCGCTCTACCCAGCACCTCGCCGGTCGGGAGCACAATCTCTGTCTGCAGACCTGCGGTAATCTGTTCGACCGAGGCCGCATAGAGCGTACCACCCTGCGATAACGGCAAAAGATCGGTAAGCCCGACCGTAGTCGCGGTCGGAAGCTGTGGTATCGTGGTCATGGATAAAATCCTTGTCGGCGTTTCGGAGGCGATCTGACGAGGGCTTAAGCGACCGCCACCCACCCTGTGGCATCCGTCGCGGACTGTTTGATCCAAAACGTCGCGTTCAGACCGCCATCCAGATTCCGGTAGCTGGAACCAGGAACAGCTGAGACAACGCCAGCCGGCGAACCGCGCCCGATCAATGTCAGACACCCGGTCGGCTCCGTCGTCGAAATCAAACGGACACCGCCGCCCACAGCGGGACAGAGCTTCACATCGCCCGCCTGACTCTGAAACGTCACACTGCCATCGCCGTCCGGCGACACGTAATCCGATTGCATGAACCGCGTCGCCTGCCAGGCGCCTGCCTCGCCGGCCCATTCGATCGTCGCACCCGTCGGCACCGTAATCGTCGCACCGGTCCAATTCTCCTGAGCCGGCACGCTGCCGGCTGCAGCAAAGCCAACCGGAGCAACGCAATGCACCGCCAACCGCCGTCCCTGTATCACCGGCAACCCAACCTGAACTGATATCGTCGCACCGCTGCCATTGCCGCTGATCACCGCAGCAGTGCCCGCACCATAGCCACTGCCAGCGTTCGTAACGGTGACGCCGATGATTACGCCACCAGAAATCCAGGCCTGCGCAGTCGCACCGCTCCCCGTCCCCGTAATCGAAATCGTCGCACTGCTATAGTTTGAGCCGCCGTTAGTCACCTTGATAAAACTGATCTGCCCCGCAGTCGCAACAGCGGTGGCACTCATGATACTTTCAACTAACCGTGTACTCTGCGAAACCGTCACGCGATCGAGTAAATCTGGAAACACCAGCGTATTCACGCCACCGACACTAGTGTCCCGTCGCAGTGATTATGACGGGTTGATCCAATCCAAGAACGGGTAGTTCCTGCGGCGCGACGAGCATCTGAATGCTGCGAGGGACGCCGGG
>NZ_NCJX01000032.1:0-82438 GCF_002282635.1 Acidiphilium sp. 34-64-41
GGGCGGCGCCGAGGCGCCAACCTATGCCCAGCTTTATTCGGGAGCATGGGTCCACCCCACATGTAGTGGGTGTCTGACTTAACCGGATAGGCACGGATATTACATTCAAGAGAATTCGAAATAACCAGTTTTTCGAAAAATCTGTCGCAAAAGGGATTATAAACCATTATGTTTTTAAATCAAAACAAGATTTTATTTTACGTTCGCAGAGGAGTACAAGCGGTGTATTCGCTCAGCAGGCCGATTACGAGAAGGCATATTATGACGGTAGGATTGACAAGATATTAGAAGAGCGCAACAAAACGGAAGACACAGTTCTGTTGCAGTATTGGAAAAATGTTGTTACCGAGGGGTTTAAGTTTGACGTCTTAAAGAAAAAGTTCGATGGAAGTTTTATTGAGCTGATTAGTCGAAACAAAGACTGTATTCAAAGTTCACTCAGTTTGTGGTCCAGAGATACAGAAATGGCCTGCGAATCTCGCGGCGCAGTCAATGGCAAAATTGATGGGACATTCAAGTTTCACACCGATCTCGACGATCCCGCATGGTGGCGGGTGGATTTAAATGATATAAATGGTATTTCCGAAGTGCGACTGTTTAACAGGCTTGACGATTCATCAACAATTGGACGTTCAGCCCGCCTCGCGATCGATATTGGCTTCACGCCGGATCACCTAATTGAAGTCTACCGCCGCGAAACCGATGAACCCTTCGGCGGCATCGATGGCAACCCCCTCATCTTCAAACCCACCATCCCCATCCCCGGCCGGTTCGTCCGCATCCGCCTGCTCACCCGCAACTACCTCCACCTCGATCAGGTCGAAGTCTACGGCGAACCTTTGCCCAATTTCCCCCAACCCGCACCAACCCTCGCCACCGCCGAGCAGCCATAACCCTCGTCCGAGTCGGAGCGCGGCCCCACCGTGCCGCGCGCCCACCATCCATCGTGCAGACGAACAAACCATAAACAAACCGCTTGCCCACCCCCCGCCCGTCGTGGTCTTCTCACCCCGTGACCGAGGATCAACCCCTACCCGAGCCCACGCCCATCCAACGCCTCGCGGCGATTCTCGATCTGCTGCTCGAATCCACCGCCCACGAATCCGTCCGCGCCCGCGTCGCCATCCCCCTCATGATCATGATGTGGGCGCGCGTCGACAGCCTGGCCCGCCGCTTCGTCAGCCTGTTCACCCGCAAGCAACCCCGCATCCCAACCCAGTACCCCAGCCTGCAAACCCCCAGGCCGCAAACCCGCCCCCGGCCACCCAAACCAACCCCGGTCCCGAAATTTTCCCGCCCGCTCGAACATTGTCCCCCCGGCGGCTACGGCTGGCTGATCGAAAACCTCCCCGGCCGGCGCACCGGCATCGCCATGGCGCGCGCCGAACTCGAACATCTCCTCACCGACCCCGCCATGCACGAACTCATCGCCGCAACACCCGCACTCGGCCGCATCCTCCGCCCGCTATGCTACGCCCTCGGCATCGAACGCCCCGAACAACTCGCCCGCCCCAAACCCGAAATCCCCCACAAACGCACCAAACCCAGGCGCCGGCCAGAACCCTACCCGCGCGGCCCCTACGCCGAAGGCGCGCTCCCACGCCCCACCCCCTTCGGCCCCGAAAACCGCTTCTGGCCGCCCTGGCTCAAACCAACAAAAATTACCGCCTGACCCCAACCCCGAATCACGCCCAAAACGTTACGATATCGTAACTAATCCGATGGCCGACCGGCCCGATGATACGGATGCCCCGCCAGAATGCACTGCGCCCGGTAAAGCTGCTCCGCCAGCAAAACCCGCGCCAGCATATGCGGCAAGGTCAGCCGCCCCAGCGACAACCGCGCCTCCGCCCGCGCCAAAACCGCCCCATCCAACCCCTCAGCCCCGCCGATCACAAAAGCAACCGCCCGCCCGGAATCCCGCCACCCCGCAAACATCGTGGCCAACCCAACACTATCCGGCATCGCGCCACCCTGATCGAGGGCCACGACAAAATCCCCAGCCCCGATTTTCGCCAATATCAACGCCGATTCGCGCCGCTTGATCTCAGCAGCGCTCCCCACGCCATCCGCCAGCGCCACCAACCCGAGCACCGGGTTCATCCGCTTCGCATAGCGCGCAAATAATTCGGCTTCCGGCCCGGAACTCTCCCGCCCGACCGCAATCACCCGCAGCCGGGACTCAGCCGCCCTCATCGATCACGGGTTCATCCAGGTCAGGGCCCCACATTTTTTCAAGCGCATACAGCGCCCGCGCTTCCGCCTTGAACAGATGCACCACAATATCCCCGGCATCCACCAGCACCCAGTCCGAGCCCGAAGCCCCCTCGGTCTGCACCCGCTTCACCCCAAGCTCGGCAAGTTTTTCGATCAGATGCGTCGCCATCGCCGCAATCTGGCGGTCCGCCAAACCCGTCGCAATCACCATCCGGTCGGCAAAACTCGCCCGCCCCGCCAGGTCAAGCGCCACGATCTCCTCAGCCTTGTCGTCTTCCAGACTGGTCACGATCGCAACCTGCATCCGCTCCAGCAGATCGGGCGATTTCTCGGCCGATTTCCGCACGCGCGGCTTCGGCCCGGCAATCACCGCCTTCTTGCGCGGCGATCCAGGCGCCTTCGGCACAATTTCAACCGGTGTAGGCGGCTTGCGCTTCGCCGCCGGCTTGCGCGGGGCGGCGGGGGACGTGGTCGTACGGGTCGGCGGGCGGGTTATGATCGGTCTCCTGATGAACGATTGCGCCGTAACGCACGCAATGCAGTGGCTGATAGCGGATTCTCACGCACTGGCAACCATGTCCACGCCGGCGGCCGCCGCAGCGCGAGCAACCGCGCACTCCCCCGAGCATGCCGCAGCCCATGCGCGGCCTTCCCCGCCAGCGCCGCCCGCGTCTCCCCGGGTCGCGGCAACACCGCAATCGGCACCGCCCGCACGATCGATCGCCACCGATCCCACCGCGGCAATTGCGCCAGATTATCCGCCCCCATCAACCAGACAAACCGCGCACAAGGAAACCGCCGCTTCAGTTCCGCCAGCGTATCAGCAGTATAGCGCGTCCCCAGCATCCCCTCGATCGACGTCGCCAAAACCCGTCGCCCATCCGCAATCGCCCGCGCCGAGCCCAGCCGCACCGCCATCGGCGCCATCCCGGCCTGCGGCTTCAACGGATTCCCCGGCGATACCAGCAACCACACCTGATCCAGCCCCAGCGCCCGCATCGCCGCCCGCGCCACATGCAAATGTCCCGCATGCGCCGGGTTGAAACTCCCCCCCAGCAACCCGATCCGCAACCGCCGCCGATCGCCAAATC
This sequence comes from Acidiphilium sp. 34-64-41, assembly GCF_002282635.1. NCBI lineage: Bacteria > Pseudomonadati > Pseudomonadota > Alphaproteobacteria > Acetobacterales > Acidocellaceae > Acidiphilium > Acidiphilium sp. 34-64-41. The sequence continues at coordinate 3,309 of NZ_NCJX01000032.1, forward strand.
GTGGCAGAGGCTCAGCAATCAGGGCCGCACCTGGCCGGTCCCGATCACCTGATACCGAAAACTCGTCAATTGCGCCGGCCCCACCGGCCCGCGCGCATGAATCCGCCCGGTCGCAATGCCAATCTCCGCCCCGAACCCGAATTCCCCACCATCGCAAAACTGCGTCGAGGCATTCCACAGCCCCACCGCACTATCGATCCCCGCCAGAAACGCCTGCGCGACATCAGCATTGTCTGTAATGATCGCATCGGTATGCGACGATCCATGACGCGCGATATGCGCGAGCGCCGCCTCCAACCCATCCACCACCGCAACCGACAGCACCGCATCGAGCCACTCGGTATCGAAATCCGCCGCCGCCATCGCCACAATCGCCCGCGCCCGCGCATCCCCCCGGCATTCGCAGCCCAGCGCCGCCAGATCCGCCACGATCACCGGCAGCAGCGCATCCGCAACCGCCGTATCAATCAGCAGCGTCTCGGTCGCACCGCACACCCCGGTCCGCCGCATCTTGGCATTGGCCAGCACCGCCCGCGCCATCGCGAAATCGGCCTCGGCATGAACATACGTATGATTAAGCCCCTCGGCATGCGCCAGAACCGGCACCAGCGCCTCGCGCTGCACACGCTCGACCAGCGATTTTCCACCGCGCGGGATGATCAGATCAATCACCCCCGTCGCCCTCAGCATCGCCGCAACAAACGCGCGATCCACCGTCGGCGCAATCTGCACACACGCCCCCGGCAGCCCGGCCGCCTCCAACCCCGCGCTGATCGCCTGATTGATCGCCCGTGCCGAATGCTGGCTGTCCGATCCGCCGCGCAAAATCACCGCATTGCCCGATTTCAGACAGATCGCGGCGGCATCGGCGCCCACGTTGGGCCGGCTCTCGTAAATCATCCCGATCACCCCGATCGGCTGCGCCACCCGCCGGATCACCAGCCCGTTCGGCCGCGTCCATTCCGCCAGAACCCCGGCCAGCGGATCGGGCAGATCCGCCACAATCTCCAACCCCGCCGCCATCGCCTCGATTCGCTCCGGCGTCAGGAGCAACCGGTCACGGAACGCCGCTGTGCCGGTATGCGCCGCCACATCCCGCGCATTCGCCGCCAGAATAATCTCGCCAAGTTCCCGCAACGCCGCCGCGCCCGCCCGCAACGCCGCATCGCGCTGCGCCGCCGGCGCCATCGCCAGCACCCGCCCCGCCGCACGCGCGGCAACGCCCTCGGTCTGCAACCATTGGTCGATGGGATTGATCGGCATGTCCATCACCAAGATTTGCGCCGACCATCGCCGCAAATCAACCGCCACCACACTGTGTCCCGCCAGCACCTTCCGGCGCGGCGGCGGACCGGCTATCCCAGTTCCATCGTGAACCGAGCGTCAGGAGTCCCGTGTCCTCAACCACCATCTCTGCCAAGCCGGTGACCACCACGCTACGCCTGATCGAGGCGGGCGATGCCGCGCGGTTTCACCTTTTGATCAACGATTGGGAAATCTGCCGCCTTCTGCCCGAAGCACCGTTTCCCTACCCGGCGCCCCTCGCGCGCGACTGGATTGACGCCGCCATGGCCGACCGCGCCGCCGGCCGCGCCTACCAGTTCGCCATCACCGATGAGCCAGGCACCGATGGCACCCAGGCCATGATCGGCTGCGCCGGCCTGCGGCTCGACAAATCGGGCGAGAACGCCGCCCTCGGCTACTGGGTCGCCCGGCGCGCCTGGGGCAGGGGGCATGGCCGGCAGGCGGTGCTGCATCTGCTCCGCTGGGGCTTCGCCGAGCTTGGCATGCACCGCGTGATCGCGACCGTGGCCGATGACAACGCCGCCTCGCTCGCCGTGCTCCGCCGCGCCGGCTTCACCGAAACCGGCACCGGTCATGAAAAATTCATCAGCCGCCCCGGCATCCGCCAGGCGGTGCGCCATTTCGCGATCACCCGCGAAGATATCGCCTTCCGCGACGCCGCACCCAAGCCCGCCGCGCCGGCCAACGATACGAAGCCCCTCCTGCTGGTCGCCGCGTGTGCTCTGATCGACAAGAGCGGCAAAATCCTGCTCGCCCGCCGCCCCGCCGGCAAAAAACTCGCCGGCCTCTGGGAGTTTCCCGGCGGCAAACTCGCGCCGGGCGAAACGCCCGAAGCCGCCCTGGTCCGCGAACTCGATGAAGAACTCGGCATCACCGTCCGCACGGCGGATGTCGCCCCCTTCGCCTTCGCCTCGCACGGCTACGAAACGTTCCATCTGATGATGCCGCTCTATCTCTGCCGCCGCTGGCAGGGCACACCGCAATCGCGCGAGGGCCAGGCCCTCGCCTGGGTCGATCCGACCCAACTCGAAGAATACCCGATGCCGCCGGCCGACCGGCCGCTGATCCCGCTCCTGCGCGATTTTCTCTGAGGACATCATGACCGCCAATAAAACCGCCGCCATCCTGATTATCGGCAACGAAATCCTCTCCGGCCGGACCCAGGACATCAACGTCAAATTCATCGCCACCCGCCTCGCCGCGATCGGCCACAAGCTCGAGGAGGTGCGCGTCGTGCCGGATATCCCCGAACGCATCATCCGCGCCGTCAACGAACTGCGCGCCGCCTACGACAATCTGTTCACCACCGGCGGCATCGGGCCGACGCATGACGATATCACCTCCGAATGCATCGCCGCCGCCTTCGGCGTGCCCTGGGAAAAACACCAGCCGACCTGGGATGCGATGGAGAAGCACCTCGGCGCCGAGAACTTCAACGAGGCCCGTCAGCGCATGGCCACTCTGCCGCGCGGCGCCGTTCCCATCCCGACCGCGATGACCATCGCGCCCGGATTCTCGATCGGCAATGTCCATGTCATGGCCGGCGTGCCGCGCATCATGCAATCGATGTTCACCGGCCTCGAACCCAGCCTCGGCCAGGGTACGCCGATCGCGATGCGCGCGGTCCATGGCATCGGCGTCAAGGAAGGCAGCATCGCCGCCGGGCTCAGCGCCATCCAGAACCGCTACCCCATGCTCGATCTCGGCAGCTACCCGTTCTACCGCGAAACCGGCGGCGGCGTGGCAATCGTCGCGAAGGGCACCGATGAGACAGCGTTGGATGCCGCGATCACCGAAGCCGAAAGCCTGATCGCATCGCAGGATATCACGGCGATCAAAGGCGAGCCGCCGGTTTAGCCAAGCCGGCGTCCCGCCCGAACCGGCCGATCAGCCGTGCCGCATGCCGATCACTTCGATGAAGAACGTAATGATCAGCACCGCCAGCACCACGATCGAAACGGTCCAGCGCATCGCCAGATAATTCGAAGCCACAAGGTCGCGGCCGCGCCCGATCGTCTCGCCGATGATGGTGGCAAAAAATCCGGCGATCAGCATCGCGATCGCCGCGCGCGGGGCGGCCGCCAGTGTCAGGATCAGCAGCGCGGCCCAGGCGATCAGGGCAGGCGCGATGCCGAAGCTCAGGCGCTGGTGATTGAGCCGCGGGTCGATCACCACCCCGCCCGGCTCGAGCGCGAACCCCCAATGCACCGCGCCCAGAAAACTGAGGATGCAGGCGCCATAATCGATCATCACCACCGTCGCCGCTGGTGCGTTGGTCGGCTGGGTAATGATCACGGCAAGACAGGCCAGAAACGGTACGGCGCCGGCAGCGGTGAGCAGGACGGCGGTGGTAAAGGGCGATCGGTTCATGCCCGCTTATGTCATGAAATCGAGGCCAATATCCAGCACCCGCGCACTATGGGTCAGCCAGCCCGCGGAAATCAGATCGACACCGGTTTCGGCGATGGCCGGCGCAGTGTCGGGCGTGATGCGGCCCGAAGCCTCGGTGATCGCACGGGCTTTGGCGAGCCCGACGGCGATGCGCAGATCATCGAGGCTCATATTGTCGAGCAACACGGCGTCGGCCCCGGCATCGAGCGCCTCGCGCAGTTGCTCGAGCGTATCGACCTCACATTCGATCTTGACCAGATGCCCGGCGGCGCCCCGCGCGCGGCCGATGGCGATGCCGACGCCGCCGGCAATCGCGATGTGATTATCCTTGATCAGAATCGCATCATCGAGCCCGAACCGATGATTGGCGCCGCCGCCGCAGCGCACCGCGTATTTCTGCAGCGCCCGCATCGTCGGGATGGTCTTGCGCGTGCAGGTGATTTTCGCATGCGTATGCGCGATCGATCGGGCAATACCATGGGTCGCGGTGGCGACGCCCGACAATTGACCCAGAAAATTCAGCGCCACCCGCTCACCGGCCAGGATGGCCCGCGCCTTGCCTTCGAGCGTCGCAATCGTCTCGCCGGGTTGTACCTGACTGCCATCCGGCACCAAAATATCGAGCACCAGGGCAGGGTCGAGCAAGGCAAAGGCGATCGCCGCGCAATCAAGCCCCGCTATGGTGCCGGGTTCGCGTGCCACGAACGCGACGCTTGTGACGGCATCCGCGGGAATCACCGCATCGGCGGTGATATCCCCGGCACGGCCCAGATCTTCGAGCAGGGCAGCGCGGACCAGCGGTTCAATCAGCAGTCGCGGCAACGGGCTCATGCGGCGCGTCCGACATGGATGCCGGTATCGATCAGCGTGGCAGCCCGCGAAAGAGCCTGCCGCATGGTGATGCTGGAGTGAAGTGCCTGGGCGGATGGCGCGGCATGATCGGTCCGGCAATGCGCGCCGCGGCTCTCGGTACGATCGATCGCGCAAACCGCGGTCATCAGCGCGATCAGCGCGGCATCGCTGCCGCCGGCGAGCGGCAGGAGCCGTGCAATCATCGTGGCCAGCCCCGCATGATCACGCAGAACGCCGAGATGACGGCTGACCAGATCACTGATCAGCTCAGAATCATTCGAACGTGGTTCAGGGGCGCGGGGCCAGATATGATCGGGCGCGGCCGTCACCATCGTCATGGCACGCCCGGCATCCTGACCGGTGACGAAGGCTTCCAGCAGCGAATTGCTCGCCAGGCGGTTGGCACCATGTAGCCCGGTGCAGGCGGCCTCACCGGCGGCGAACAACCGGCCGATGCTGGTCCGCCCGGCCGCATCCACCGCGATGCCGCCCATATGATAATGCGCAACCGGGCAAACTGGAATCGGCTGCACCGCGGGATCGATGCCGGAGGCTTTGCAGGCTGCATCGATCGTCGGGAAGCGCGCGGCAAAATCCGAAATTCCGGTAGCATCGAGCAACACGCTATGATTCAGGCCGAGATGGCGGAACACCGCGCGCGAAACCGCATCGCGCGGTGCGAGTTCGTCGGTGAATCGCGCACCGGTCTCATCGATCAGCCGTGCGCCTTCACCCCGCACGGCCTCGGAGATCAGCGGCATCGGGGTCAATCCGGTATTCAGACCGGTAGGGTGAAATTGGATGAATTCCAGATCGCGCAACACGGCACCGGCGCGCGCTGCTACTGCAAGTCCGCTGCCGGTAGCGCCGGCCGGGTTGCTACTGTGGCGATAGAGCGCGCCGATGCCACCGGTGGCGATCAGAACGGCATCGCTCGGCAAATAGCTCGGCGTATCGTCGCGGTCGATCCACAGCCCGGCAACCACGCCGTTCGGAGCATGCAAATCGCGCACGATGGTGCGCTCGATAACCCTAACATGCGATGCCGCACGCACCGCAGTGGCCAACGCCTGCGTGATCGCCAGCCCGGTACGGTCGCGCACATGCACGATGCGGCGTCGCGTGTGTGCGGCCTCCAATCCGAGCCCCTCACGGCTTACGGCGACCGGATCGCACAGACCATCGCCGGCCGCGATCGTATCGGCACTGTGCAGGGCAGGGGAGTCGTCAGCCCCGATCGCGGCGGCGATGCCGCCCTGCGACCACAGGCTGGCGGCGCCGTGATCAAGCGTGCCGGATGTGATCAGCGTGACCGGTTCAGGCGCCATCGCAAGCGCGGCGGCCAGCCCGGCAATGCCTGCGCCAATGATGTGTTTCATGGGATGTCCAGCATCCGCTCGACCGAGACCCGCGCGCGGGCTGCCAATGCCGGGTCGATCACCACCTGCTCGGTCATGGTTTCAAGCGCATGGCGGATATTGCCGAGCGTGATCCGCTTCATATGCGGGCAGAGGTTACAGGGTTTGACGAATTGCGTGGCCGGATTGGCGGCGGCGATATTGTCGGCCATCGAGCATTCGGTAATCAGTACCACCCGCGCGGGCCGATACCGCGCGACGTAATCGGCCAGCGCCGCGGTCGAGCCGGCGAAATCCGAAGCGTTGACGACCTCTTCGGGACATTCCGGATGGGCCAGTACCGTCACGTCCGGAAACTGGGCGCGGACTTGGGCGATATCGTGCGCCGTGAATCGCTCATGCACTTCGCAGGCGCCATCCCATGCGATGATCTTCACCTTGGTTTCGCGCGCCGTGTTCCCTGCCAGAAAGCGGTCCGGCAGCATGATCACGGTATCGGTGCCCGCCCGCGCCGCAGCGTGCTCCACGACCTTCCGCGCGTTGGCCGAGGTACAGCAGTAATCGACCTCGGCTTTGACCGCGGCCGAGGTATTCACATAGGCGATCAGCGGTATCCCAGGATGCTGCTCGCGCAGCTTGCGGACATCTGCTGCTGTGATGCTCTCGGCCAGAGAACAACCGGCGCGGCTGTCCGGAATGAGCACGGTTTTGGTGGGGTTCAGGATTTTTGCGGTCTCGGCCATGAAATGCACGCCGGCCACGACGATCACCGAAGCACTGGTCATCATCGCTTCACGCGCGAGCGCCAGGCTGTCACCCACGATATCGGCGACGCCGTGGTAAATCTCGGGGGTCTGGTAGTTATGAGCAAGAATGATCGCGTCGCGCTCGCGCTTGAGCGCGCGGATCGCGGAGATGTCTTCATGCATCAACACCCATTCGCCAGGCGGCACATGCTGCGCCAGCTTGGCATAAACGGGGTCGGCGAGGGCGTCCATCATGATGGTCACTGGATGATCCTTATACTCGAATTGAGTATATTTATGGCCGAAATTGCACGATCTGGATCGTGCTATACCCCAATAATATTAAAGCTGAGTATATTCAGGTCAAGGCCGCGCGAGCGGCAGCCTGGTTCCGGCCTGGGCGCGCTCGGCGCGGATCGCAGCGCTGAACCGATATAATTTGGCGGGGCGGCCCGGGCCGGTTGCCAATGTTCCGGTCTCTTCCAGGAGAGTCTGGCCTTCGATCAGGCGGCGGAAATTGCCCTTATGCAGCGTATGCCCTGCCAAAGCCTCGATGCAGCGTTGCAGATCGAGCAGGGTGAACTGATCGGGCAGCAGTTCGAACACGACCGGCCGATATTTGATCGTAGCGCGCAACCGGCTGATCGCGGTCGCCAGAATCCGGCGATGATCGGCGGTCATCGCGATCCCTGGTGCGAAATCGCCATGCACCGGCCGGCCGTCCCGCGCCGCTTCACGCACCAGCCCGGCCTCGTAGAGCAATTCATAGCGCGATAGGGCCAGATCCTCGTTCCACGGTGCGCCGTCGAGCGCGAAGCAGCGCGCGGCGCGGGACTGCCGGTCGGCCGCATCGTCTACCCAGCGTGTCAGGCCGGGCTTGATGGTGGACTCAACCAAAATGGCCGGCGCGCGGCGATCCTCCCACGGGAAATACCGATACCAATCCTGCCAGGATACCTGCCCGCCGAGTTTCGTGCGGGTTTCGCGGGTCAGGCCCAGATACGAGATGGAAATACTCCGCCCGGCCCGGCTGCGATCGGGGTCGGCGAACGTGTAGAGTTGCTCGATATGGCCCAGCGTATGGCCGGTCTGGCGTTCGACCCAGTTGCGCAACCCCGCCTGGAGCGAGCGGTGGCCGGATTCCAGCGGGCCGGCGGGCAGGGCGGTGCCATCGCTCAGCGTCAGAACCCTTGGTGCGCCGTCGGAGACGGCAACGATAACGGCGATCAGTTCGGCATGGATCGGCTGCGCGCCACTCAAGGCTTCATGATCCGGTAGGCGAGTTGGGCGGTCAGGCTGCGGGGGGCGAAGCGCGTGCCGAATGCCATGGCGTTGTTCACAGCACCGCTGATCACCGTCGCGCGGCCTTTGGCCAGAGCATCGAGCCCGATGCGGGCGACATCTGCGCTGCCCATGGCGTTCCGCTCGATCAGGGGCGATTTGGTCTGGGCGGCGACCTCGAAAAACTCCGTCCTGGTGGTGCCGGGGCAGAGCACCGTGGTCGTCACGCCGCTGGGGGCGAGTTCCACATTGAGCGCGCCGCCGAACGACAGGACATACGCTTTGGTCGCGGCATAGACGGCATAGAGCGGCACCGGCTGGAACCCGGCGGTCGAGGCGACTAGCATGATCCGCCCCCAGCCACGCGCGGCCATGGCAGGTGCGAACAAGCGGGTCAGATGGGTCAGCGATGTGATGTTGACCGCGATCATCCGCTCGATCTTGTCGTACTCGGTTTCGGTGAAACGGCCGAACGCGCCGAGCCCGGCGTTGTTGATCAGGATATCGGTTTCAGGAAACCGTGCGGCAAGCGCGCTGCTCGCTTGCGGATCGGCCAGATCAGCCGGCGCGGTCTCCACATCGACGCCGAACAGCCGGCATTCTGTCGCAAGCGTCTCCAGCCGGTCGGCGCGGCGGGCGACCAGCACCAGATCGGCGCCGCGCTGGGCGAGTTGACGGGCGATATCGGCGCCGATCCCGCTGGAAGCGCCGGTCACCAGGGCACGGCGGCCGCGAAACTGCTCGGTCATTGATCGTTCTCCGTGAAGCCGTCATGATGGCAGGCCGGCACGATCCGTGCAATTTTACAGCACGATCCGCGCAATGCGACGACGCGGGCCGGGCCGATCGACGATGAAAAAGGAAATGCGATGAAAAAATTGATGTGTGCGGGTTTGACGATGGCGGCCCTCACGGTGGTCGGCCTGCCGGCCGCACGAGCCGCAACCTCGGAAACCGCACTGGCGACGACCGACATGAAACAAATGCTCGGCGCCATCGCCCATCCCGACTACAGCGCCTTCGTGGCACCGGCGTCCGATGGATTCAAAGCCAGCGTGGATTCCAAGAAGTTCGGAGCCCAGGCGCAGATCATCGACTCCAAGATCCCGCTGGCGCAACCCTACAGCGTCAAATTCATCACGACCCAGAAAGTCGGCCAGTTCATCAACTATATTTTCGAAGTGACCCTGCACAACGGCGATCAGGTGCTGACCAGCCTCAATCTCGACGCTGGCAAGGTCGCCGGTTTTCACCTGCTCTGACCGTTCGAAGCAGCGGCGGCTTATCGGCCGCCCGGCACCCACAGAATATCACCCTTGCCGCCGTCATTGAGCAGGCGGGCGAGGATGAACATAACGTCCGATACCCGGTTCATGTACGGGATCAGAACCGGCGAGATCGCCTCGGCGGCGGCGAGTGCGACGAGGTCGCGTTCGGCGCGCCGGGCAATCGTGCGGGCCAGATGCGCGCGGGCGGCCGCTTCGGTGCCGCCGGGTAGCACGAAGCTGCGCAGCGGCTCGATCGTCTCATTGAGGGTTTTCGCGGCATCCTCTAGCTTGATCAGATAATCTTCGCTGAGTGGCGGACCGCGGCGCGTGGGGCCGGGCGTCGCAAGATCGGCGCCGAGATCGAACAGATCGTTCTGGATTTGCGCCAGCAGATGATCGATGGCGGGATGATCGGCGCAGACCACGCGCAATGATCCGATGGCCGTGTTGGTTTCGTCCAGTGCGCCGAGCACCTGGATGCGTGGATGGTGTTTCGGCAGGCGTGAACCATCGGCGAGCGAGGTTTCGCCGCCATCGCCGCCACGGGTCACGATACGATCGAGTCGAAGCATGGTCCTTCAGTTCCTTCTGCGGCCCCTGGTCAAACGACCAGGATGCCCTGATGTTTTGCCTTGTGATCGGGTTCGACATGAATAGTGATGATGACGCCGGGCATCTCATCCTTCAGTGCCGCTTCGATCCGATCGCATATGGTGTGGGATTCCGCGACGGACATGTCTCCCGGCACGACAAGATGAAATTCAAGAAAGCTGGAGCGACCGGCCTGGCGCATCCGCATGTCGTGCGCCTCGATCGCGCCGACCGCATGGGTGCCGACCAGGCTGCGGATGCGCGCCACGATATCCGGCGGCGGCGCGCGGTCGAGCAGCAGGCTGAGCGAGCGCATGATGGTGCGCCCGCCAATCACCGCGATCTGGATGGCAATCGCAATCGCGATCAGCGGATCGAGAATCGGCAGGCGCGCCAGCACGGCGAGCGTCAGGCCGGCGATAATGCCGACCGTGGTGATCGCATCGGCCACCAGATGCGCCTGATCCGCAGCGAGGGCCGGGAAGCGTTTTGTCGCGCCAGAACGGCTGAGTACCAGCGCCCACAGCGCGTTGATCACCCCGCCGCTGGCATTCAGCGCGAGCCCAAGCCACGGGCTCGCCGGCAGATGCGGTGCCAGGATGGTCTTGACCGCGGTCTCGAGGATTAGCACCGCGGCAAACACGATCAGCCCACCCTCGGCCACGGCGCTGAGCAGCTCGGCCTTGGCGTGGCCATAAGGATGCTCGAAATCGGCCGGTTTGGCGGCGGTTTGCAGCGCAAAAATCACCATCAGCGCGGCGAACACGTTCACCAGGGATTCCAGCGCATCGGAATACAGCGCCGCCGATCCGCTGACCTGCCAGGCAGCGGCTTTGACGGCCAGGGCCAGGATGCCGATCATCAGGCTGCCGGCGGCGAAACGTAACGGTGCGGTCATCCTCTGTCGCGTGTCCTCGTGTTGCGCGCCACTGCATACCCCAGAGCGGCGGGTGAATGCACGCCAGATTGCAGGGGAATCAGCCCTCGCCCCCTTTAGGACGTGGCCGGTCCGGCGCGGCGCGGTTGGTCTCTCCGATCAGCGGCAGCCAGACATGGCAGGTGGTCCCTTCGCCCTCGACACTTTCGATGGTCAGGCGGCCGCGGTGGCGTGACACCACATGCTTGACGATCGCAAGGCCAAGCCCGGTTCCGCCGATCGCGCGCGAGCGCCCTTTGTCCGCCCGGTAGAAACGCTCGGTCAGGCGCGGCAGGTGCTCGCGCGCGATGCCTGGACCGTCATCGGCGACGCTGATCAGAATGCCGGGTGCCGCGTATTGCGGCGTCGGCGTCACAACCGTGGTCAAGGTCACCGCGCCGCCACCCTTGCCGTGCTTGAGGGCGCTGTATTTCACGGCATTGTCGATCAGGTTGCCGAACACCTGGGTCAACTGCCCGGCGTCGCCGCGAATGCTGGGCATTTCATCCATCAGATCGAGTTTTATGCTGGTGCGGCCATCCCGCAGGATCGGCTCCATGAACGCCGCGACCTGGCGCAGCAGCGGCACGATATCGACCATCTCGGCCGGGGGCTGATGTTCGGTCATCTCGATGCGCGACAGGCTGAGCAGATCCGCGATGATCCGCTGCATCCGTGCCGCCTGCTCGCCCATGATCGTGAGAAAGCGCGGCAGCGCCTCGGCATCGCCCAGCGCGGGTCCCTGCAATGTTTCGATAAATCCGATCAGGCTGGTCAGCGGCGTGCGCAACTCGTGGCTCGCGTTAGCTACGAAATCGGCCCGCATCCGCTCCAGGCCGCGCTCACGGGTACGGTCGGTCAAAAGCAAATACAGCGGTGCCGATCGATCGCTCGAATCGGTGCGGATCACGGTTGCATCGAGATCGCGCGGAATCGGTGCTGCAAGGCTGACCGTGGTGCGAATCGGCTCGTTGGTTCCCTCGGCGGCCTGTAATGCGGTGCGCAGGGCAGGGTGGCGCAGCAGCGCCGATTCCTCGGTGCCATAGGCATTGGCCGCTGCGGGATTGCGCCACACCACGCGGCGCATGCCGGGCGGCCCCTCGAACTGGAACAGCGCATCCGGCAGGCGTTCGAGCAGCGACTGGCTGGTGCTGGCGTCAGTTGCGATCGTTTGGCGCGAGCGGCGTTCGGCATCGATCGTCTGGCGTGCCCGCTCGGCGAGCTGGGCAAGTCCGGGCGTGACGAGGTGGAAATCGCCCCCCGATTCGCCGGCCAGGCTGGCACCGAATCGGCGCAGGTCGCGCGCCAAAATCGCGCCGGCACCGATCGACCAGACCATGCAGCCGAACAGGCAGAGCAACCCCTCCCAGGGTCGCAGCGTCCCGGTCGCGATCACGATGATCAAAGCGATAAACGGCGGAAAGCCGAGCCAGGCGGCAATCGTCGCGATCGGGCGGTTCACTGATATTGCCGGGGGATCAGCTGGTTGGTGGCGCGGCGGCGGCGGGCGGCGGCGGCAGGTCGGATGGTGCCGGTGAGACGATTTGCGGACCGCCCGGCTCCACCTTGAACACCGCGAGCCCACGCTGGACATGACCGTCCGCATCGAGGCGGAAGACGCCGTCGGTCCCTGAAAAGCCGGTCGGGTTGGTCAGAGTCTCGGCCGTGAAGCCGCCTTCGCGCGCGGCCAGAACCGCGATGGCGCCGGCATCGAATGCGACATTATCAACGCTCGACGGCGGCGGATTGCCATAAACCGACTGGAATTTCTGTTGGAATCCGACGCCCAGCGAAGGGTCGGGCGCCGCGTACAGCGCGCCGCGGAGCGAATCATGGCTGGCCATCGCCGTTGCATCGCGCGCCCAGAGTGCCGGGCCGAGCAATTGGATCTGCGGCGGGGCAGCCTCGTAATAGGGCAGCAGCGTGCCGATTTCCGCCAACTGCTCACCCGTCGCGCCGACCAGCAGCGCATCGAACGGCGGCGGCGGAATCGGCTGGCGCTCCAGCTTGGCGGCGGCGATGCGCCCGGCTTCGTTGTCCTGGGCGCGCGCGGCGCGGATACGCGCCTCGATTCCCGCGCCGCGGCTGTCGAAGTCGGAAACGCTGCGCACCGTCTGGGTCAGGCTGGAAAACGATGACCCGAAATAGCTGATCTGCGGCGATGGTTCCCCAAGCTGTTGCGCCTGCGCCTGCAAGGCGCTGCCCATCAGCCGACCATAAGCGTTTTCCGGCAGGATCGCGGCCGTGCGGGTACGTCCGTGATCGGCGGCGTAGGATACAACCCGGCGAACCTGCTGCCCCGGTGAAACACCGAGCGGCCAGACGCCGGGGGCCGCGACCGTTTCGTCATTGGTGAACGCCAGCACATTGACGTTGGCTGCATGGGCGATCGGTGCAACGGCCTGGGTATCGTTTTTGGTCAGCGGCCCGAGAATCAATCCATCGCCGGCCGCGATTGCAGCCTGTGCGGCGGCGGCGGCACCCTGCGGCGTGCCGCCGGTGTCGCGCACATCGAGCGCCGGCGCACCCGGTGCCGTGAAAGCAAGCTTGACCGATTGTTCGATCGACTGGCCGATGGCGGCCAGCGGCCCCGACAAAGGCACCAGCAACGCGACAGGGCCGGACGTCCGCCCGCTGTCAGGCGCGGCCGGCGGCGGCGCAATGCCCGTTGCAGGGGTGACGCCGGGCAGGGTGGGGGCGGGTTCGGTACAGGATGACAGAAGCAGAGATGTCGCGGCTACTGTTGCCAGGGTGAGCCTCAGAGGCGTTAATGCGCGGTGTGACATCTGAAGCTCCTATTCATTCGACCGAGTCCGTTGGGGATCATCGGCCTGCACTTGTGCTGGTTTCCACCCCGATCGGCAACCTGGGTGATCTCTCGCCGCGGGCGGTAGCGGCGCTACGTGAGTCCGATATCATATTGTGCGAGGATACGCGCGTTACAGCACCATTACTGGCGCTCAATGGCATCGGAACGCGGCTGCAAGCCCTGCACGACCATAACGAGGCCGGGCTCACCGAACCGCTGATTGCGGCAATGCGCGGCGGACGCCGGTTTGCCCTGGTCAGCGATGCTGGCGCACCGCTGATTGCCGATCCGGGATTTCGGTTGGTGCGCGCAGCGATCGCTGCGGGCCTCACGATCAGCGCGGTACCGGGGCCGAATGCGGCGATGATGGCGCTGGCGCTATCGGGGCTGCCGCCGCATCCGTTCCTGTTCATGGGGTTTCTGCCGCCGCGTTCCGCCGCGCGGCGTGCGGTGCTCGAACGGGTGGCCAACGCCGAGCGGGCGGGTTTGAACGCGACATTGATCTTTTATGAAGCACCGCACCGCCTGATCGCATCGCTCGATGATTGCGCGGCAGTGCTGGGCAACCGCGCGGCAGCGGTCGGTCGTGAGCTCACCAAGCGCTTTGAGGAAATCCGGCGCGATGGGCTGGAGGGGCTGGCCGTCCATTTTCGGACCACCGCCCCGCGCGGCGAGATCACGCTGGTGATCGGCCCCGCACCTGATTATGTCGCGACCGATGCCGAACTCGACGATGCCTTGCACGACGCCCTCGAAACCATGAGCATCAAGGACGCGGCCACTTCCGTTGCGCGGGCGCTCGATCTGCCGCGCAAGCAGGTTTACGCGCGCGCGCTTACTTTACGCCAGGATGAACAATCAGAGCCATAAGGCTCGGATGCACCAGGAACGGTTCAAGGCAGACCGCCAGGATCAGAATATTCATCCCGATCACGATCGGCACCGCAAACAGCCAGGTCAGCCGCAGGCCCGTACGCATGATCAGGCATTGGATCCAGAGCAGATAGACAAAACTGCCAACAAGTGAGCCGATGACGGCGTAGCGCCCATCGATCCCGAGGCTGACCAACCCGCTCGAGACCAGCCCGCCGATCAGCGTGAGCGGAATCAGCAGCCAGATCGACCAGTTGAGCGCTGTGCTGGTGATCAGCCAGGTCGCTCGGCTGGCAAGGTAGCGGGCAGCCAGTTCGGTAATGACCGGCTGCAACAACACGCCGCAGACTCGCGACAACAGCATCACAACGGCGAGGAGCCAGTGCCCGGTCAATCCGAACAGAACGGCACTGACCAGCGGAAACGCTAGCAGCGGCGCAATGGAGGCGGAAAACGCTTCCGTCGTGTTGCCGAATTCACGCATGCCCCCGACATCGCCGCGGGCGAGCCGGAACAGGCCACGCACGATGTTGCCCTCGGGCAATTTGACGCGTTTGCGATTGCCGCTCATGCGAAAATCGAATCGAGAACAGCGCCGTAAACGCTAGCAAGACCGCGAAGCTCCGTCACCGGTACCGCTTCGTCGATGCGGTGCATGCTGCGCCCCACCAGACCAAACTCCGCGACCGGACAGTAGTGGGTGATAAACCGCGCGTCCGAAGTGCCACCCCCGGTGTCGAGCCTGGGACTGATCCCTGTCGTCGCGCCGATCGCCGCGGCCAATTTTGCTGTAAAATCGCCCGGCTGTGTCAGGAACGCCTCACCGCTGAGCCTGATATCGCACTGCGCGTCGGGCGCGATGGCTTGCACCGTCGCGGTGATCCAGCGGCCCAGCGCCGCGCCGTCGTGCTCGGTGTTGAAGCGGATGTTCAGCGCGGCGTTCGCCTCCGGCGGGATGACGTTGCCAGTGGGATTGTCGACATCGACGCTGGTGACCTGCAGGCTTGATGGTTCGAACCAGTCGTTCCCGGTATCGAGCACGCGGGCGCGCAAGCTTTCGAGCGCCGTGAGAAGCCGGTGCACGGGGTTATCCGCCAGGTGCGGATACGCCACGTGCCCCTGGACGCCCCGCACCGTGATCCGCGCCGAGATCGACCCGCGACGCCCGATTTTTATGGTATCGCCGAGCGCCACACGGCAGGTCGGCTCTCCGACGAGGCAGAGATCGGGGAGGGCATCGGTCTGGCGCAGATGGTCGAGGATGCGCATCGTACCATCGACCGCCTCGCCCTCCTCATCGCCCGTGATCAGCATGGACACTGTGCCGGTCCTCGCCCCCGCGGCGCGGCCGGCGAAGCCCGCGATAAAGGCGGCAATCGCCCCCTTCATGTCGACCGCGCCGCGGCCGAACAGCACTCCGTCTTCGACGATGCCGGAAAACGGATCATGCCGCCAACCGCCGCCGGGAGGCACGACATCGGTATGGCCTGCGAAGGCGAAATGGGGTGAGCCCCGGCCAAATCGCGCGATCAGATTGGCAACCTTGCCAAAGCGCAGCGTCTCGACGGTAAAGCCGAGCCGCGTGAGCGCATCGGCCACGACCGTCTGCGCGCCGCCATCCTGCGGCGTCACGGACGGACAAGCGATCAAAGCCTGCGCCAGCGGCAGCGGATCGGTCAGGATCACGCGCGCAACAACTCGTTGATCGCGGTTTTCGAACGTGTCTGCGCATCGACTCGCTTGACGATGACCGCGCAGGCCAGCGAAGGCCCCTGCGAGCCGTCCGGCAGGGGCTTGCCGGACATGCTGCCGGGCACCACCACCGAATAGGCCGGCACCCGCCCGTAGCTGACGTCGCCGGTCGCCCGATCGACGATTCGGGTCGATGCGCCAAGAAACACACCCATCGAGAGGACCGCGCCACGTTCGACGATCACGCCTTCGGCTACTTCCGAGCGGGCGCCAATGAAACAATCGTCCTCGATGATCACGGGGTTGGCCTGCAACGGTTCCAGCACGCCGCCGATGCCGACACCGCCGCTGATATGGCAGTTGCGGCCGACCTGCGCGCAGGACCCGACGGTCGACCACGTATCGATCATCGTATCCTCACCGACCCGTGCACCCACATTGATGAAACAGGGCATCAGAACCGCCCCGCGCGAAATATGCGCGGAGTGGCGAACCACAGCCCCGGGCACCGCGCGGATGCCGGCGTCGGCGAAGCGGTTTGTATCCCAATCGGTGAATTTCATCGCGACCTTATCGAACACCGGCGCGCCACCCGCACCTGGCATCGGCGCGTTGGGCATGATGCGGAACGACAATAAAATCGCCTGCTTGACCCATTGATGAACGGTCCAGTTGCCGTTTTCAAATTCGGCGACCCGCAGAACGCCACGGTCGAGCAGGTCGAGCGTCTCCACGATGGCCGCCTGCTCGCCCCCCCGCTGGCCGCTGACCAGCTTGTCGCGGTTCTGCCAAAGCATCTCGATTGCAGACTGAAGGGAGGCCTGGTCCATGCGTGTGCGTTCCGTTTTTGATGACGGCGGACCATGAGCAGGAGCGATGGGGCTGTCAACGCTGTCCAGGCTCCTTTGGACGCCGGGAGCCGGCCGATCGATTAACCATCCGTTCATTTTGTCATCGCATAGTGCCGACATGACGGATCAGCACATCGTACATTATCCGAACGCAACGGCCGGCAGAGCGCTTTCCGATGCCGTTGTGGCCAGAGGGTCGGCACTTGCACGCTTGCTGGACAGTCTGCTCACTTTGCCTGACGCAGCAACCGCCATCTCCGCGGCCTGTGCCCTGATCGCGACCGAACTGGCCGATGCTGGCATCGTGCTTGCCTGCCGCCGCACCGTCGGGGCAGGGCAGGGCGATACAGTCCTTGCGGATTACCCCGCCGGCATTGGCCTTGCAGATGTTGCCGGTGCCGAGACGGTCTCGGTCGTCGTGCCGCGTTCAACACCGGGGCAGAGTAAGCCGGCTGAAGTCTACCTTGTGGCATGGCGGAGTTGCGGTGATCGGCGGTTGAATGCGGATGATGAGCGGCTTCTGCGCGAGATCGCGCCACTGCTGGCACCGTTCGCGGAGCGGTTGATGCTTGGGTCTGACGGCGTGGTTCCCCCCGCGCTGGACCCCGAGACCGGGCTTTGGTGCTTGCCAAGTTTCATCGAACAGATCGATCGACGATTCGATCGCCTTGATATCGAGGGTAGAATCGGCACGATGTTCGCGTTCGGCTGGGTCCGCAGCGATGGTTCGAGCGCGCCGGAGGCCTCATCAATCGTCGTCAAAGGCTCAGTGGCTTGCTTGCAGGAAATGCTAAGACCGGTCGATTTGCTCGGGCGTATCGGCCCGACCAGGCTTGCTGCGTGGTGCGACGGTGTCGATCATCTGATTGCGGCCGAGCGCGGCGATCGAATTGTCGCCCGGCTGGATTCGCTGTTGGCGGGCTCGGGCCGCCACGCCGCAATTGGCATCGCGTCACGTTGGCCGCAATCGGGCGATGATCCAGCGACACTGCTGATGCGGGCACGCCAGGGACTGGAGCAGGCCCGCCTCAAAGCCGCCGCACAGGCCCGTCCCGCCGTCAGAATTTGGCAACCGCCTGAGTGATGGTCAGCATTGCTTAATTGCTCGCCGGACGGACATCCAAAAATCGGCTCAAAAGCCAATCGCCGTCGATTTTTTCTTCGGTCAGTGCCATGGCGAGTACCTCGCTGCCGAATACCGGCGCCGCCAGGATCATGTCGGGATGAACTCGGCGTACGCGCTCAAGATTCTTGCGCGTGCTGACGGCAGCAACTTTCTCTCGGAATCGTCATCCGAGAGGGCCAAGATCGCGCGCGCATGCTCGCCACCAGCCTCGCGCAAAGTTTCCAACTCGGTCGGGTCGCCAATCACGGTTTCCGCATCGCCGAAGCTGGTATCGCCATCCTCGATAATGACCAGAACCGGTTCGTCCCGCTTGCGCAATTCTCGCGCCGTGTTGCGGGCGAGTGCGCCGTGTCCGGTGATGATGAAGTGACTGACGCGTTTCATTTTTTTTCTCCTGGGACCCATCGTCTGATTGATCCGGCTTTGCAGGACCGGACCGATCACCGCAGTCAGCGCCGTCGCGAACACAGTCAGTCCGAGAACGATCAACGATACGACGAACAGCCTCGCTTCATTGCTTTTTGGCAGGATGTCGCCGTAGCCTACCGTCGACATGGTCACGATCACAAAATAAAAGGCATTCGGCAGGTTGGTGATCGGCGGCGTAAAGCCGGCGCCGAGCAGAAACGAGCCTAGAGTACCATAGACGATCAAAACCAGGACCGATGCCAGGGCGAATAATGTGCCGGCGGCCAGCGATGATCGTGAAAATGCGTCGCGTGCCAGCACGAGGGCCAGAAGTAGCACGACGATATAGACCGTTTCGCTTGAGACGATCGTGCCGGCGGATTGATGGATCGTCAGTGCCAATTGCGCGATGGTGATGCCGAGTGCCGAAAGCCAGGCGATGCGTGACCGACCCAGCAGCCCGATCGCGATAAGGATCTGCAACGTCCCGACCACGACCGTCGGTACGCCCGACAGGATGAGTCGCGGCACATGGCCAGAAATCGGGTGGAGCGCATTGAACAGATGACTGAGATTGAGATGTAGATATTCGGCAGCGTAGCGCCGAACAGTCGGAAGGATCGCAAACGCACCGGCACCGCCCACGGCGATCGCGAGCGGCAGCTGCGGAAACCACAGATCCATCCGAAGGCGGCGGTACCAGCGATTGTAAAACAGCCTGATCGACCGCAACGCCGGGTGTAAGGTCTCAGCAGCGCCGGTGAGCACGCCGCATCCCGCTGATTGAACTCATCCAATGATTATGGGGACCCGCACGGGACCCGACAATCCGGCGTTCAGGCAAGTGTGACGTCGAAACTCTCGATCACCGTGTTGGCGAGCAACCGGCGTGCCATGGCGGCGGCGGCCTCGCGGGCAGCGGCGGGATCGGTCTCGTGCAGGTCGAGTTCAATCACCTTGCCAACGCGCACATCGGCAATGCCATCAAAACCAAGCCCTTCGAGCGCGTGCCCGATCGCCTTGCCTTGCGGGTCGAGCACCCCGGGCTTGAGCTTAACGGTAACAACAGCCTTCATTGCATCAACTCCGGGCCCTTCATATCGCGCATGCCGGCTTCCGGTAGAATGCCAAGGCGCTTGGCAACCTCCTGATAAGCCTCTTCAACGCGCCCCAGATCGCGCCGGAAGCGGTCCTTGTCCATTTTTTCGTTGGTCTTGGTATCCCATAAGCGGCAGTTGTCCGGACTGATTTCATCCGCCAGCACGATGCGCATGTCTTCGTTTTCCCAGAGCCGACCGAATTCGACTTTGAAATCCACCAGCGTAATGCCGACACCGAGAAACAGGCCGGTCAGGAAATCGTTTATCCGAAGAGTAAGGTGGACGATGTCGTCCATATCCTGCGGGCTCGCCCACCCAAAGGCGGTAATATGCTCTTCCGCTACCATCGGATCGTTCAGCGCGTCGTTCTTATAATAATATTCGATGATACTGCGCGGCAGCCTGGTTCCCTCGGCAATGCCGAGCCGGGTGCTCATGCTGCCGGCGGCGATATTGCGAACCACCACCTCGATCGGGACGATTTCAACTTCCCTGATCAGTTGCTCGCGCATGGTGAGGCGGCGGATGAAATGGGTTGGAATTCCCACCTCCGCCAACCGCAGCATCAGGAACTCGCTGATCCGGTTGTTCAGAACGCCTTTGCCGGGGATGGTTCCCTTTTTCTGTGCGTTGAACGCCGTGGCATCGTCCTTGAAGTATTGAACAAGAGTGCCGGGCTCCGGCCCCTCGTACAGGATTTTCGCTTTGCCTTCGTAGAGTTGTCGGCGACGAGCCATGGCGTAACCTCATGTAGCGGCGGCGGAGAGTGGATCGGAACGGCCGCCGGCGCCTCGCTATATCAACCGAAGCCGGTTTACGCCATGCCGGGTAGCTCGATCAGTTTCAGGCGGCTTGTTTGCGCAACGCCGCCGGCAGGTCGTTGATCGCCTGATCGACCAGGGATTGATCGTGCTCGCCATCGATTGTTTCGGCCAGAATGCGCTCAGTCACCTTCACGGCCAAATTTGCGGCGGCATTCCGCACTTCGGCAATCGCCGCGGTTTCGGCCGCCGCTATGCGCGCTTTGGCCATCTGTTCGCGCCGACGCGCCGATGCCTCGGCGTCGGCGAGCAATTCGGCGGCAAGGCGTTCAGCTTCGCGGCCGGCGAGCGCGACCATATCGGCCGCCTGGGCGATGGCAGCTGCCCGCCGCGCTTCAGCGTCCTTAAGCATTCTCTCAGCTTCCGCCCGAAGGCGGGCAGCTTCGTCAAGCTCCTGCTGGATCGCCTGGCTCCGGCGATCGAGCAACGAGACGATGGCGTTGATCAACTTGCGCCCGAAAAAACCGAGGAATATCAAAACTGCCACGGTCACCCAGAAGGTGCCTTTGGTCCAAAGCAAGCCGTGCATGGCTTCGTACTGCATGAGTGCGGTCCCCTTATGCCAGAACGGTTGCGAGAGTACGATCGATCCGTTCCGCCGCCACCGCCTCACCCGTCAGGCGCAACAGCAGGCTCGACGTAACATCGCGTGCAACCGGCGCCAGCGCCGCAACGGCCTGAGACTTTGCCGCCTTGATGTCAGATTCCGCTTGCCCGATCTGAGCATCGAGCTTGGCGTTCAACTCGGCCGACTGCGCCCTTGCGCGTTCCTTCGCGGCGTTGACCGCATCGGCGATTGCGCTCTGGCTGTTCTCGCGGGCATTCCTGATCGCGAGGTTCAGCTCAGTGACCGCGTGCTCGGCCTTCGCCTTGGCCTGCCGCGCGGTTTCCAGATCGTCGGCGATATGGCTGACCCGCTTTTCGATCACCCCACTGATCTGGGGCAGCGCCCAGCGGGACATCAAAAAGTAGAGAACGATCATGATGATCGCCATCCACACGACCTGAGCGCCGGTCAGCGGATCGGCGAAATCCATCTGAGGCAATTTGCTGCCGGCCATGGCGACTGCCGGCATCATGCCAAGGGCGATACTCAGGGAAAGGATCGGAGCGCGGCGCATCCTGATTGGGTCCTTGATCGAAGGGCTCAGGTGAACAGGATGATGAGCGCGATGACCAGAGCATAGAGGGCGACCGCTTCGGTCAACGCAAACCCAAGGAGCACGTCGCGAAACATCTTGTCGCGCGCAGCGGGGTTGCGGCCAACCGCGCTCACGAACGAGCCGAACAGATTGCCGATGCCGACACCGGCGCCGGCGACACCGATAGTGGCTAGGCCCGCGCCGATCTGGTGGCTGGCGAGGACAATGGAATCAATGGCCATAAAACAATTTCCTTTCAACGATAGATATAGAGATCGGTTTCCGGCCTATGTGACCGTTTGGGCGAGACAAGTCGATATGAGCTGCAGATTTTAGTGCAAATGAATGGCATCATGCAGGTAAAGGCAGGTGAGCACGGCAAACACGTAAGCCTGAAGAAACGCCACGAGAAACTCGAGCGCGGTCAGTGCCACATTGAGGCCGAGTGGAATGATCGCCGCGACCACGCCAACCGCGCCAAGCCCGGTCACCAGCATGATCATGAAGCCAGCAAACACCTCCCACATGACATGTCCGGCGGTGATGTTGGCGAACAGACGGACTGAGAGTGAGATAGGGCGCGACAGGAATGACACGATTTCGATCGGGATCAGTAAGGGCAGCAGCCAGCCGGGAACGCCGGGGGGTGAAAAGAATTTGAAGAAGCCCAATCCGTGATACCAGAAACCGACCGCGGTTGAGAGCAGGAACACAAAAACTGCCAAGGCGCCGGTCACTGCGATATGGCTGGTAAAGGCAAAGAAATAGGGGAAAAGCCCGAGAAGGTTACCAACCAGAATGAAGGCGAACAGTGTGAACACGAAAGGAAAGAAGCGGCGCCCTTCGTGGCCGATGGTGTCATCGACCATCTGATGCACGAATTCGTAGCTCATCTCCGCCAGCCCCTGCATCCGTCCCGGCACCATGGCGCGGTGGCGCAAAGCGATTGCGAATAGCACCGTGATGATTGCCGCGGCGAGCAGCATCATTTCATTGGAATTGGTGAACTCGACCAGCCGACCAACCGGGCCGAAACCGGTGGTCAACTGGAACTGCCCCAGTGCGTTGATCGCCGATTCTTGCGCCATAGTCTCCTCCGATTAGTCTTTTTGGCTCGTGCCCATCGCGCGAACGACGTTGCGAAAGCCTGCAATCGCGCCGATGGGAACAAACCCGATCATGAACCACGGTGTCGTGTGAAACAATCGGTCTAACCCGTAACCGATCGCGACAGCAACAACCAGGGCAGCCACCATTTCGGCACCCAGTCGCATCGCGAGGCTGAACGGATTGGGACCTTCTGCCTGCTGCTCATTGACCGGCACAGGCTTATCAAGCCCGGCGCGGTTTCGTGCTGCGGCAAGACGCTGATCGAAATCGGCCCGATCGCGTGGTCCCTGAGCCTGATCGTCACCCATCGAAACACCCCTACGCCCGCCCCTCAAGACGGCGATGGGTTGCTACCGGTGCGCGCGCCTCAAGTCAACATATCGCGATCGTGAAATACATGCCCCACCATCACGCTGATCGAGGCTTGACCTCATTCCGCGGCGATCGGGACCGACTGGTCGACCAGCGCGGTCGCTGTGCCCAGATCGACTGACAGAACCCGCGAAATGCCGCGCTCCTGCATGGTGACGCCGTAGAGGCGGTCCATCCGGGCCATGGTCAGATGGTGATGGGTAACAACCAGGAAACGCGTGCCGGTTTCGCGTGCCATGTCTTCGAGCAAGGTACAGAATCGATCGACGTTAGCGTCGTCGAGCGGGGCGTCCACTTCGTCGAGGACCGAAATGGGCGCCGGATTGCACCGAAACACCGCAAAGATCAGCGACAGGGCCGTCAGCGCCTGCTCCCCGCCCGACAGCAGTGACAAAGTCGCCAGTTTCTTGCCTGGAGGTTCGGCAAAAATCTCCAGCCCGGCTTCCAGGGGGTCGTCCGAACCGGTGAGCGCCAGATGCGCGCGTCCGCCGCCGAACATGCGGGTGAACAGCGCCTGAAAATGGCGGTCTATTTCGGTGAATACGGTCGAGAGGCGTTCGCGACCCTCGCGGTTGAGATGACCGATCGAACCGCGCAGTTTCGCGATCGCGGCGGATATTTCATCGCGTTCGCGCTCGATCGCGGCCAGGCGATCTTCGATTTCGGCGACCTCGATTTCGGCGCGAAGATTGACCGGGCCCATCTCGTCACGTTCGCGGGTGAGTCGTTCAAATCGTTTGCGGGCGCGTTCAGCCGATTCGGGCGTCGGGTCGGTCAGGGGTGGCAGCGTAGGGTCGACGCCGAAGCGCTCCAGGATCCGTTCGGCGATCGTGCCCCAAGCGAAATTAGCTTCACGCACGTTGGATTCCGCCAGGATCAGCGCCTCGCGCTCGCTCGATAGGCGCTGCTCGGCCTGGCGCAATGTTGCGGTTAGGCTCTCGTACTGCTGTTCACCGGCTTTCAGCGCGGCAGCGGCGGCGAGATGTTGATCTTTCGCATCAGCGAGCGCTGATCGCGCACAATCCCGCGCGTCGGCGGAATTACCGTCGGTCGGCAGCGAGTCGAGCGCAGCATGGGCTTCGCGCAGGCGTGCGGCAAGATCGGTGATCCGGGATGTGGCATCGGCAGCGCGCTCGGTCCAGTCGGCAATCTCACGATCGATCGAGCCGAGGCGGCGGTTGCGCTGTTCCATTTCGCCGGTCAGGCGCTGCACCGTATGACGCGCCTCTGTCTCCGCGCGGCGTGCTTCGATCACGCGGGCACGGGTATTCTCGACGTCAGCGCGGAGCGCTGTCACATCCGGTAGGGCGTCAAACTCCGATTCGACGGTCGCAAGCGTCGCGGCGGCCTCGACCTGGTCCGCTTGAAGGCGGGCGACCACGTCCGCCGCGGCAAGGGCGCGCGTCGTCTTTCGCTCTGCTTCGGCCGCGAGCCTACTGGCGGCTTCGGTCGTCGTTCGGGTTTCGCCGCGCGCTCGATCAAGGTGATGATCGGCTGCTTTGCGGGCCGTCCGGGCAAGTTCCTCGGCTTGGCGAGCGGCGTGCTCGGCCTGCTCGGCTTCGATGCGTTCGCGCTTATGCCGTGCCGCTTCGGTCGTCGCGGCGCTGAGGTCGTGTCGGAGTTGGTTCAGTCGGTTCCGTTGCGCGAGCCGGAGTCCCGCTTCGCTCGGCGCGCCGGCGCGGGTTACATAGCCGTCCCAGCGCCACACACCACCCTCGATCGATACCAGAGTTTCGCCGGGTTGCAGGGATTGTTGCAGCGTATCGCCGTCCGCCCCTTCGGGCAGAAGCAGGATATGATCGAGCGCGCGGCGCAGCGCCTCCGGTGCCTCGACATGGGCAGACAGGCTCGGAAGCGAGTGCGCGACGTCGACCGGCCGCAGAGCCCGCCAGTGCCGAGGGGCGGTTGGTTGCGTGCTCGCCGCAAGATCGTCGCGCAAGGCGGCGCCGAGTGCATTTTCAAACCCGATCGGCACAGAAATCTGATCGAGCAGAGGCTCGGCTTCGCGACCGAATTTTTGAGCGAGGACGGCGCCGAGTGCGTCGACTTCGACCTTGATGCGCGCCACAGCAGAATCGGCAGCCAGTGAATCCGTACGGAGCGCTGCCGCGACACCTGTGGCATCTCCGCGCGCCTGCTCGGCGGCTTGGACGGCTGCCTGTGCTTCGCGTTGCGCCGCCTCGGCCTGCTGGTAGGCGGCGACAGCCGCATCACGCGCTGCGTCGAGTGCGGCGGTTCGCTCCGACGGAATCAACTCCGCCACGGCACGTTGGTGATCCACCGCTGCTTGTTCTGCCCGATTGCGCGCCTGTGTGGCCCGTTCGCGCGCGAGTTTTAGCCGCACTGTGATAGCTTGATGTGCTGCTGCCAGATGGGCGGCGGCTTCCGTGGCGGATTGGGCACGACCTTCAGCCTCCTGAAGTGCCGCCGCCGCGTGATCGGCCGCCGTGTTTGCCGCCTCTAGACATTCAGGCGCTGCAAGACGCTCGACTTCCAGCCGGCTGCGCTCCTCGATCAGGCGCTGTTTCGCGTCATTCGAATCCGTGGCGGCCCGTTCGGCATGCTGATGATCCCGGATCAACGCGGCCAGCCTTGTCTCGGCTTCGGTGCGGGTCGTCCTGATCCGCTTGATCTCGGAATCGATATGCTCGAGGTGAATGCGCGCACGTTCGAGCGCGGTGCGCGCCTCGCTCTCCCGGGCGCGCAGCGCTGGAAGGACATCCGTTTGACCACGCTCGCTTTGCGTTGCGTCGTCACGCTCACGTTGCGCGACGACAACGGCGGTTTGGGCGGCGGCCAGGGCGGCTTGTGCACCACGCTGGCGGAATTCGGCGATATGGTGCTCGGTTGCCAGATACTCGGTCTCGGCATCGCGGATGGCACCCGACAGGTTTCGATAGCGGTTGGCCTGACGCGCTTGTTTTTGCAGATCAGCAAGCCTTGCTTCCTGCTGCGCCCGCAGATCTTCAGCCCTTGTCAGGTTCTGCTCAGCCGCCCGTAGTTTCAGTTCGGCCTCGTGACGCCGGGAGTGCAGACCCGTGATACCGGCCGCTTCCTCGAGGATCGCGCGCCGTTCATCAGGGCGCGCATTGACCAATGCGGAGACGCGGCCCTGGCTGATCATCGCCGAGTTGCGGGCACCGGAGGCAAGATCGGCAAACAGGGTTGCCACATCGCGCGCGCGGGTTTCGCGCCCGTTCACGCGGTAGGTACTGCCCGAACCGCGTTCGATCTTGCGGGTGATCTGGAGTTCCGCATCGGCCTGAAACGGCGCTGGTGCCAGCCCTGCCGTTTCCGTGAGCGAAATGGCGACTTCCGCCACACTCCGTGCGGCGCGGGACAGCGTTCCGGCGAAAATGACATCGTCCATTTCGCCGCCCCGCATCGATTTGGCGCTGGCTTCACCCATCGCCCAGCGCAGGGCGTCTACCACGTTGGATTTGCCGCATCCGTTGGGTCCGACGATGCCGGTCAGCCCGGGCAGGATTTCGATCGATGTCGCATCGGCAAAGCTTTTGAAGCCGGCAATCCGGATGCGGGCAAACCGTGCGGGCAACGCGGGCCTACGCTTCGTCGATCCAACGCGAGAACTGCTTGAAGTCGACAGCACCCTCGCGTTTACGGCCATTAATGATGAAGGTCGGGGTCGCGTTCACATGGTACTGCTTTTCGCCGACATTCAGCTCGTTCAGAATGAACGCCTCGAGTTTTTTATCGGCGAGAGCCGCATCGAAGGATTTGCGGTCCATACCGGCAAGAGCGGCGAACCGGAACAGGGCATTTGCGTAATCCTGCTTGGTCTTCAGATTGGGATCAAATGCCCATTGATCCTGGGTGCGGAATAATTCCGAGATGAAGGGGAAATATTCATGCGCAGGCAGTGTGCGAGCGACCTGCGCGGCCATCACCGCGTCTTCGTTCAGCGGGAAATCCTTGAAGATGTAGTAGATTTTTCCGGTCTTGATGAAGTTGGTGACAACGTCGGGCAGCACGCGGGTCCCGAAATAGGCACAATGTGGGCAGTTCATCGAAAAATACTCGTGAACGGTCACGGATGCGCCGGGTTTGCCGAGGCTTCGAACGCCGAACGGCGACGATGAGGCCGGCAGCGCCTCGGATGCTGCGGCACGCCCCGTGTCTAAAAGGCCGAGCCCTGCCGATATGCTGAGACCACCAACAAAATGTAGTAGGCTACGACGGTCCATGAGTATTATATCCCCAGATTTAGTGTATCGCAAAACGCGCTGTCAGGTCGAGAAAAAGTCTTTGGGCGATTCGGCCAGCCCCGCCAAGCGTGTCCTACATATCGAACGGATCGCAAACTGACGAGATCAACCGGGTCGATTTGATCACGGTTGCGGGAGGCGTCACGCCACTGGGCACACGTTGGTTGTCCAGCGCTTGCGATTTGCCAGCCGCGCAGCCTCCGCTATACGGGCGGCATGGACCTGAAAGACCACATTCGCGGTGTGCCGGATTTCCCGAAACCCGGCATTTTGTTCTACGATATTTCAACGCTGTTGCGGAATGCCGACGCCTGGCAGGTTGCGATGGGAAGGTTGGCCCGTATCGTCGGTGCCTACCGGCCTGATGTTCTGGCCGGCGTAGAAAGCCGTGGTTTTTTGCTCGCAGCCCCGTTGGCACTGAAGCTCGGCTGCGGGTTCGTCATGCTGCGTAAACGGGGCAAATTGCCCGGCGATACGGTTGGCCTGAACTATGATCTGGAATATGGCTCCGACCGGATCGAAATCCAATCCGATGCGGTCACGCCCGGCCAACGGGTTGTCGTGGTCGACGACCTTTTGGCGACCGGAGGCACCATGGCGGCTGGCATCGCTCTGCTCAAAAACGTGAAAGCAGAGGTCCCGGCGGCAATCGCCCTGATCGAACTCGGCTTTCTGCATGGACGGGATCGTCTCGATGTGCCGTTTGAAGCGCTTGTCCGCTACGACCAGTAAGCTTCGATCGTGCGCGCCATGATGCGGCGGCGCGTAGTCCTGGGTGGCCTCGGGATTGCAGGCCTCATGCTGAGGGACGGAATCGCCGCACCACCGATGGTGATCGCGGATCAGGTCGATCGGACAATGCCCGACTACGCGATACTGGTGTGCGGGCCGCACGGCGGAAAGATCGATCGTTGGTCGCGCGCATTCGCTCAGGGAATCCGCGGAGCTTTATCTCCACATCGCGCCATTCAACTCCAGCGGGTCGGGGGTGAGGATGGCGTCACCGGTGCGAACCGGCTGCAGACAATGGTTGTGCCAGATGGTCGGACGGCGGCGGTTTTGCCGAACGAGGCGATCATTGCCTTCCTGACCGGCGACCCCCGCGTGCATTTTCAGCCTGGCGACTGGATTCCGGTCATGGCAGGTGTCACTGCCGCCGTTTTGGTCGTCCGGGGAGGGTTGCCACGCCTTGCCGATGCTGCACCGATCCGGCTTGCTGCGGCGTCTCCGGAAAGCCCCGATCTGGCGGCGTTGCTGGCGTTCCAGCGCCTTGGCGTCTCGACTGCACCGATTTTCGGCCTGCGCGGGGCCACGGCGATCGCTCGCGCGTTTGCCGGTGGCGAAGCAGATGCTGTTCTGCTGACCGGGGAAGACGTCCCGGCGGATGCCGCCTCGTTGTCGGCTTATGGCGGTGTCGCGATCGGCACCTTGGGCGTAGTCGATGAGCGTGACCGCGTCATGGCTGATCCGTTGATGAGCGATCTGCCCACGATTCACGCGATCGCCGACAAGCGGGGAGTCGTTCCGCTACCGCAGTCATTGGAGCACGCCTATCGCGCGGTCGCTGCGGCAAGCCGGATCGACTTCATGGCAGTTCTACCGCATTTGACGACACCGACGACCGTGGCAGCGTGGCGCCAGGCGGCCGAAAGCGCTGGCGACATGCAGGCGATGCAGGCGGCCGCGGCGGCAAGCGCCATCAGCCTGACCGTGACGGGCGCAGCCGCTGCGGCGGCACCGTTCGATGTGGCGGCGGATGGTTTGCTCGCTTTGCGTCAGTTCTTGTTTCAGCACTTCGGATGGCATCCATCCTGACCCTGCACTGGACCGCCACATGAAATCGATCGATCGGGCTTGCTGCTGAATGGCGCGATTGGCAACACGCTTCGTCTGCACAGAGTGTGGGGCAGCAGCACCCAAATGGACCGGCCGCTGTGAAGCGTGTGGTGCCTGGAACACGCTGGAGGCCGAGGCGCCCAGCCCCGGTGCCGGCGCCCGCAAAGCCGGCCGGGGGGCGGGCCGTGGCGTGGAGTTTGTCGGTCTCGCCGGTGAGACACCGCTGCCCGAGCGGATTCCGGTCGGTATTTCCGAGTTCGATCGAGTGCTCGGCGGCGGCATGGTGCAGGCCTCCGCAATCCTGGTGGGCGGCGATCCAGGCATCGGCAAGTCGACGCTCCTGTTGCAGGCGGCGGCCCGTCTGGCGAATGCGGGCAAGCGCGTCCTATACATTTCGGGTGAGGAGTCGGTCGCGCAGATTAGGTTGCGGGCCGACCGGCTCGGGCTGCGGGATGCGCCGGTCAGTCTCGCCTCGGCCACCGTGCTGGCCGATATTCTCGGCGCCTTGGAGTCCGAAAAGCACGCGAGCCTGGTCGTGATCGATAGTATCCAGACGATCTGGGATGAGACGATCGAATCGGCGCCCGGTACTGTGGCGCAAGTGCGATCAAACGCGTTCGCGCTGATCAGGGCTGCGAAAACACAGGGGTTTACCTTGATGTTGGTCGGTCATGTGACAAAGGAAGGCGCTCTCGCGGGGCCGCGGGTGATGGAGCATATGGTCGATGTCGTCCTGCATTTCGAAGGCGACCGCGGGCATCAGTTCCGCATCCTGCGCGGCGCCAAGAACCGTTATGGCGCGACCGACGAGATCGGTGTGTTCGAAATGACCGGGCGGGGCTTGGCGGAGGTTGCCAATCCATCCGCCCTGTTTCTAGCAGAGCGGCATGGCCATGTAGCAGGAAGTGCCGTGTTTGCCGGGCTCGAGGGATCGCGACCGGTGCTGATGGAGGTGCAGGCGTTGCTCGCCTCGAATGCCGGTGGGTCGGCACGACGGTCGGTAATCGGATGGGATTCGGGACGATTGTCGATGCTGCTGGCCGTGCTCGATTCGCGGTGCGGCGTAAAGCTGGCAGGTCATGACGTTTATCTGAACGTGGCGGGTGGGCTTCGCGTTTCCGAGCCCGCCGCCGATCTTGCGGTGGCCGCGGCGTTGGTCTCCGCAGCAACCGGCGTGCCGACTGATCCCGAGACGGTATTTTTTGGCGAGATCGGCCTGTCGGGCGAGTTGCGTCAGGTCGCACAGGCGGATCTGCGCCTTAAGGAGGCCGCAAAGCTGGGCTTTAGCCGCGCAACGCTGCCGCGACGCGTTGCCGGCGGTAATCGCCGGCTTGCTACGCCGGATGGCATTGTATTGGCTGAATACGGCCATTTGAGCGATCTGGTGGCCGCCACTGCAGGACGGGCATCGCGTTCGGGAGACGAGATATGACATGGGTCGATGGAATTGCGCTCGTGATCATCGTGCTATCGGGGTTGCTGGCGCTGGCTCGCGGCCTGGTCCGCGAGATGCTCGGTGTCGGTGCGTGGATCGGCGCCGGCCTGGCCGCGTTCGAGTATTATCCCGATGTCGAGACCCTGTTGGCAGGCTATGTGCACCAGCCAAAGCTGATCCTCCCGCTGTCGATCGGGTTGATCTTCATTATCGTGCTTATCATTCTGTCCATTATCAGCACGTGGCTGGGGTCGATGGTGCGGGATTCAGTGCTTTCGGGGATCGATCGCACATTGGGGCTGGCGTTTGGGCTTGCGCGGGGCGTGGTCATTGTTTGCCTGCTCTATATCGGCCTCTCGATTTTTCTTCAGCCATCCGAATGGCCTGCCGGTATCAGCAATGCCCGGTTGTTGCCTTATGCCGAAAGCGGGTCGCAGGTTTTGGTGGGCTTGTTGCCGGCTGCCTATCAACCCCATATCGATCGTGTGCCGGGTGCGCCTGCACCTCCCGCGCAGCCTCCTACGCCTACGGCTAAAGAAACCGGCCAGTAGGTTCAGCCATGTGAAACGATGCTCGACATGCCAATGCGGGCGGATTAGATGACAGGCTCAAGTCGTAAAGGATGCACCGGCGTGACGCAGTCGATGAACACGACGACCGCGATCGATGATGACAAATTCCACGAGGAATGCGGGGTCATCGGGACCTGGAATGTCACTGATGCGGCAGCGATAACCGCGCTCGGCTTGCATGCCCTGCAGCATCGCGGCCAAGAGGCGACAGGCATTGTCACCCATGATGGCGTTCGGTTCCATGCGCATAAGGGTATCGGGCTGGTCGGCGATAATTATGGCGATACGAAGGTCATGGCTGGTTTGCCTGGCACCCGAGCCGTCGGCCATAACCGTTATGCGACCACCGGCGCGACACTTTTGCGTAACGTTCAACCGCTATTCGCTGAATTTGAATTCGGCGGATTTGCCGTCGGCCATAACGGTAATCTGACGAATGCCCACACCCTTAAGCGGGCGCTGGTCAAGCGCGGTTGCCTGTTCCAGTCGACGACGGATTCTGAGGTATTCGTTCATCTGATCGCGATCAGCCTGTACGCGACCGTTCTGGACCGGTTGATCGATGCACTCAAGCAAGTAACCGGTGCGTATTCGCTGGTTGCCCTGACCAATGACATGCTGATCGGCGTTCGCGATCCGCTCGGTGTACGCCCGCTGATTTTGGGCCAGACAAACGGTGCGGACGGGATCAGTCCCGGCTGGGTGCTGGCATCTGAGAGTTGCGCGCTTGAAATGGTGGGTGCCGAATTCGTGCGCGACATCGAGCCCGGTGAGATCGTCGCGATCGACCGCAGCGGCGTGCGCAGTCTCAAGCCGTTTTCGCCGCAGAAGCCGCGGTTCTGCGTGTTTGAGTATATTTATTTTGCTCGGCCGGATTCGATTCTCGAGGGCCATTCGGTCTACGCCGCACGGAAGCGGATCGGGCAGGAACTCGCCCGGGAATCGCCGATCGAGGCCGATCTGATCGTGCCGGTACCCGACTCCGGCGTTCCGGCCGCTATGGGGTTTGCCGAACAAAGTGGTGTTCCGTTCGAACTGGGGATTATTCGCAACCACTATGTCGGGCGTACCTTCATCGAGCCGACCGATCAGATCCGACACCTGGGCGTGCGGCTGAAGCACTCGGCGAATCGCGCAATTCTGGAAGGTCGGCGCGTCGTGCTGGTCGATGATTCGATCGTGCGCGGCACGACATCGCAGAAGATCGTCGAGATGGTGCGCGGGGCGGGGGCGCGTGAAGTGCATATGCGGATATCGTCGCCGCCGACCACTCATTCGTGTTTCTATGGCATCGACACGCCCGAGCGCGGTAAATTGCTGGCGGCGAGGAACAGCGTGGCCGAGATGGCCCAGCTGATTGGAGTCGATAGTCTCGCATTCATCTCGATGGACGGATTGTATCGCGCGCTGGGTCAGCCAGGGCGCGACGCGGCAGCCCCCGCGTTCTGTGATGCGTGCTTCAGCGGCGATTATCCGATCGCGCTGACCGATCATGCGGAGCCTCGCCAGGCCCAGCTGTCGTTGCTTGCGGAACTAGCATAGCGGTGCATAGGCCTCGAAACCTCTAAATGCTGCGCTATATCCAGATGATGTTCAGCAAATCAAAATCGACGATGCCGACCGCGTCCGAGGCATTGCCCGGCCGCGCGGCTATGACTCCGGTGCCTGAGTTTCATTACGTCAGTGGCGCGCGGATGCAGGAACCCTATCCACCGAATTCGGAAATGGCGCTCTTCGGGCTGGGATGTTTCTGGGGTGCTGAGCGCAAGTTTTGGCAGACGAATGGGGTTTTGGTGACTTCGGTGGGTTATGCCGGCGGCTTCACACCGAATCCGACTTATGAGGAGGTATGCTCGGGGCGCACCGGTCATGCCGAGGTAGTTTTGGCGGTGTTCGATCCTGCGATTATCAGCTATGAGAGTCTGTTAAAGATATTTTGGGAAAATCACGATCCCACACAGGGTATGCGCCAGGGCGCGGATGTTGGCACGCAATATAGGTCTGTGATTTATACGTTCAACGACAGCCAGCTTCATGCCGCGAAACAGTCTTCCGATGCGTATCAGAGCCGATTGATTGACGCCGGATTTGGCGCAATCACCACCGAAATTATTCCGGCGCCCCCGTATTTTTTTGCCGAGGCCTATCACCAGCAGTATCTGGCGAAGAATCCAAACTTCATGTCCGATCGGGCTCGCAACGGCCGATTGAATAATGCGCCGTCCGCAATGGTAGCATAGCGGACGGCGTTTTCGGTACTTAATGGACCGAAACTGGCGCCATTTCGTTTTGGACGATCGCTGCACGTGCCAGATTTCCGTCGGTCGCGATCGCCATCGGCGTACCGTTGGCGGAGAAAACGCCGAACGCCGGCCCGTTCGGCGTCATGATCGGTCGTACGTAGGCAATCTGCTCAAGGCCAAGTTCGGCGAGTTGGGCTTCGGTCATATGGTGCGGATCGAAAAAGGCGCGAAGCGGGAAAGCATCGGTCGAACCATCATGGGTTTTGACGTTCATGGTTGTTACTCCTGTTCACGGTCGCGTTCGTAAATTCGTGTCGTCACGGCATCGCTATCCAGAGACCGAGCCGGGTTGATCCCAGACGGGCTGGAAGCACCTTTTTTGATCGCGATCGTTTTGATCTTTGCCTCGGGCAACGGTCGGACGAGATCGATATGCAATAATCCGTTATCAAGCCACGCCCCCTTCACCTCGATGCCCTCGGCCAGAACGAAGGCCCTTTGAAACTGTCGCGCGGCTATGCCGCGATGCAGGAATATCCGGCCCTGTGTCTCGTCATTCTGGCGGCCACGTATGACCAATTGGTTATCTTCCTGCGTTATCTGCAGGTCGTCCATGATAAATCCAGCAACGGCGATCGTTATGCGCAAACTCGTCGTGCTGAGTTGCTCGATGTTGTAGGGCGGATATCCCTCGGATGACGTTTTGGCGGCGCGTTCAATAATCTGTTCCAGGTGATCGAAACCGAGAAACAAGGGCGAAGTAAACACTCTGGTCGTCATGGCCTCCTCCTTTCGAGCGAGACAATCGGAGCCCAACAGGCACTCCAGCTTCTCAGAATTGGGCATATTTGGCAGATTTTGCAAGCGGCGATTGATCGCAGCGCGGGGCAGGCGTAAATCGCGCGCATGAGTGATGCGATCGATCTGCCGCTAGAGGCACTGCCAGAGATATTGATCGTGCCGGATAAGCGGTTGCGGATGAAGGCGCGGCGTATCGGAGCCGAGGAGCGTGCCAGTGCGGCGCGCTTGGCGGACACCATGCTGTCGGTCATGTATAAAGCCCCTGGTATTGGGCTTGCTGCGCCGCAGATTGGGGTTTTGCTCAGACTCGTCGTGATCGATTTGGCCCCGGACGGCGCACCTGCGCCGATCGTTATGATCAATCCCGAGATCACGCGAGTCAGCCATCAATTGGTTTCGCGCGAAGAGGGATGTTTATCACTGCCAGGCCAGTATGCCGATGTGACGCGACCGGCCGAAATTGTCGTGGCGTTCGAGAGCGTGACCGGAAAGCGGGAGAGCGTCGAGGCGGATGGATTGCTTGCCGCCTGCATTCAGCACGAAATCGACCATCTGGATGGCATTCTGTTCGTTGATCATCTGTCGGCACTGAAGCGTAACATCCTGCTGCGCAAACTCGCGAAGGAGCAACGTGACAAGCTCAGCGCGGTAAAGCCGGTCCGCTGATGCGACTGGTCTTCATGGGGTCGCCGGCGTTCGCAGTGCCCGCCCTGCGGGCTTTGTGTTCTGCCGGGCACGAGGTCGCAGCCGTTTACTGCCAGCGCCCCAAGCCGGCAGGCCGCGGCCAACGGGTGACGCGATGCCCGGTTCATCAGGTCGCTGATGAGTTGGGACTTCCGGTTCGTACGCCGCAGCGACTGCGCGGCAACACCGAAGACGAAGATCATTTGCGATCGCTGGGCCTCGATTACGGCGTGGTCGTTGCGTACGGGCTGATTCTTCCGGCCGCACTTCTGGATGCGCCGCGACGTGGATGCCTGAACATTCACGCCAGCCTGTTGCCGCGATGGCGCGGCGCGGCGCCGATCCAGGCTGCGATTCTGGCAGGCGATAGCGAGACCGGCATCACGATCATGCAGATGGATGCCGGATTGGACACCGGTCCCGTCCTATTTGCCGAGCGTACCCCGATCGGCCCGGATGATACTTCGTCAACTCTGCATGATAGATTGTCGGTGATTGGCGGGCGAATGATCCTGCAGGCCCTGTCCGGAGAGTGGCCGCGCACCGCGCAACCTGAAGGCGGCACTTATGCGCCTAAGCTTTCGAAGGTCGATTCGGTGATCGACTGGAGGCGACCTGCCGGCGAAATTGAACGCCGGATCAGGGCGTTCACGCCTTGGCCAGGCACGGAAACGACCCTCGGTGGCGCGGTGTTGAAAATTGTCGCGGCGGAGGTTGTTGATGTTGTCGGCGAACCCGGAGTCGTTCTGGATGATAATTTCACCATCGCCTGTGGCGATCGGGCCCTGCGGTTGACGCGCATCAAACGGGCTGGCGGTGCCACAATGGACGGGGCGGCCTTTCTGCGCGGCCACGATGTTCCGATCGGGACGAGATTAGGGTGACACTGTTCGCCCTTAAACTCGAGTATGACGGCCGTGCGTTCGTTGGATGGCAGCGACAGGTAAACGGCGTCTCGGTACAACAAATCGTGGAGCAGGCGGCGGCTCGTTTGAGCGGTGGCCCTGTGGCACCGAGCGTCGCGGCGGGCCGAACCGATTCCGGCGTGCACGCGGCGGGTCAGGTTGTCCTGGTCGATCTGCCTGATCGGTTTAACGTCCATACGGTGCGCAATGGGCTGAATTTTCATATGCAACCCCACGCGGTCGTGGTCCTCGCCGCCAGCGTGGTCGGCGATCCGGCGTGGAGTCCACGTTTCTCGGCGATCGAGCGGTCCTACCGCTACGTAATTTTGAACCGGCCCGCGCGACCGGCGCTGGTCGCCGGGTTTGTCTGGCATGTACGAGATCCGCTTGATATCGTCGCGATGCAACAGGCTGCGGATGTCCTTGTCGGGCGGCATGATTTTACCAGTTTTCGTGCGTTGGCGTGCCAGGCGGCTTCTCCGGTACGAACCGTCGATCGCCTGAACATCAGCCGTTTTGAAGACAGGGTCGTTATAGATGTGGCCGCTCGCAGTTTCTTGCATCACCAGGTTCGGAATTTTGTGGGCACTTTGAAGTTAGTCGGAACCGGGCACTGGTCGGCAGCCCGGGTGAGCGACGTGCTGTTAGCGCGAAACCGCGCCGCAGCAGGCCCGACGGCGCCCGCGGGGGGGCTGACATTGATGCATGTCCGGTATCCGGAGGATCCATTTGCCGACCAGCAATGACGATGCGTGCCTTGTTCTGTTGCTTCAATCGACCGATATCGTCTAGAGGCATCATAAGACAAATTTATTTCGTCACCACGACAGGAGACCGACATAGCCAGACTACCTGCTCCGCCGACCCCGCCAAGCCGCGAAGGGCCGCGCGTCAATGAAGATATCCGTGTGCCCCAGGTTCGATTGATCGACCAGGACGGCGAAATGATGGGTGTTTTGACAACCCGGGAAGCCCAGCGTCGCGCCACGGAAGTAGGGCTCGATCTGGTTGAGATCAGCCCGAACGCCGATCCACCGGTTTGCAAATTGCTCGATTATGGCAAGTTCAAATACGAGCAGCAAAAAAAGAAGAACGAGGCGCGCAAGAAGCAGAAAGTCATCGAGATCAAGGAGATCAAGGTCCGCCCGAACATCGATGAAAATGACTATCAGGTAAAGCTGCGGGCGATGAAGAGCTTCATCGGCGAGGGCGACAAGGTCAAGGTGACATTGCGATTCCGTGGTCGCGAGATGGCCCATCAGGAGCTTGGCGTGAAGGTTCTGGAGCGGATCAAGATCGACATGGAAACCGAAACCAAGGTTGAGCAGATGCCGAAGATGGAGAATCGCCAGATGGTGATGGTTCTCAGTCCGAAGTGAAGCGACTGGGTTTCGTCGTTTGATCGGCTTTGTCACCGGGCTAAGCGCCGAGGCGCGGTTGCTTGCCAGGTTTAATGTGTTGGTCGAAGCCGGCGGCGGCACACCCGGGGGTGTTCAGCAGGCGGCCCTACGGGCTATCGCGCGCGGGGCGACGATTCTTGTCAGTTTCGGACTGGCAGGCGGGCTTGATCCTGGCTTGCGACCGGGCTCACTTCTGATTCCGAACTGGATCGTATCGGGACAGACACGCTATCGCTGCGACCCGGAACTCGTACGCCATATGGGCGGAGCGACGGTCGAGCGACTGACCGGCGCGGATGCCGTTGCCAAAACAAGCGCTGAGAAAGCCGCACTATACGAAACGACCGCCGCGGCTGCGGTTGACCTTGAGTCAGTCGGTGTGGCGCGAGTCGCCGCACTTCGCGAGATACCTTTTGCTGCGATGCGTGCAATCGCCGATCCTGCTGATCGGGCGTTGCCGCCGGCCAGCCTTGTGGCATTGGACGATCGAGGGCGGATTGTGATCTCCCGCGTGATCGCCAGCGTTATGCGTCGTCCAGGACAAATCGTGGACCTGATCCGATTGGCCCGCGATGCGTCGGCAGCCAGGCGTACCTTGTCACGGCAAGCTGCTCTATATTGCCAGCGTGAGGACGACGGGGACGTGATCTGAGCCGCGCGGCCAGTCGCGTGCGTCACTCAGAATGCGGTGGCGGGACAAGCATGTCTCGAGATCGCGCGACACCCAGATGTGATCAAGTCTCCGACCTCGGTTCGAAGCGCGCCAGTCGCGGTTGCGGTACGACCACCATGTGTAAAGTTTCTGGTCGTGTGGCACGAAGTAGCGGATTGCGTCGATGAAACCCTGCTCACGCCATTGGTCGAGGCCGGAGGTTTCCGCGGGTGTGTGGCTGACGACGCCAAGAAGTTGTCTGTGGTTCCACACGTCATTCTCAAGCGGTGCGATATTGAGATCGCCCACAAGAACGGTCCGCATAGGTGGGTTGGACGCGAAATGTGCTTTCGCCTCTGCGATGAAATCGAGTTTGTGCCCGTATTTTGGATTTGCCTCCCGGTCGGGGATGTCACCGCCGGCGGGTATGTAGAAATTGTGGACCGTTATCGGATGATCGCCGGTGAGTGCATTGGCGGCTATGTGGCGGCAATCGGATTTGCCACACCAATCTGGCATTGCCTCGATGAGTTGCAGTTCGAGCCGCGATAGAATGGCGACGCCGTTATACCCTTTCATCCCGCGCGTCAGGACGTGGGGTAGTCCCAGTCGGCTACCCAGATCGGAAGGGAACAGGGGATCCGGTGCCTTGGTTTCCTGGAGACACAAAATATCCGGTGCGCCATCGGCCATCAGCGTCGTAAGCAGGTCCTGCCGCAAACGGACCGAGTTAATGTTCCAGGTTGCAACGGTCAGCGTCTTGGTCATACCAGTTTGAACGATACCGCGCCGACACCTTCGACGGATCCATGAATACGACTGCCGCGCTCAACAGCGCCGACACCGTCCGGCGTGCCGGTAAAAATCAGATCGCCGGGCATCAGCGCAACCAGATTGGATAAAAAGACGATAATGTCTGGCACTGGCCAGATCATGTCGGCGAGATCGCCGGTTTGTTTGGTGACGCCATCAACCGACAGCGTGATCTGACCACGCGACGGGTGTCCGGCCGTCGCAGCGGGCGAGATCAGGCCGATTGGAGCCGATGCATCAAAGCCCTTGCTCATATCCCAAGGGCGTCTTAGCGATTTAGCCTCGTCCTGCAGGTCGCGCCGGGTCAGATCGACCCCTGCGGCGTAGCCGTAGACGTGGTCGAGCGCGTGGCTGGCCGGGACCAACTTGCCTGCTCGTCCGATTGCGACCACTAGTTCCATTTCGAAATGCAGCGAGCGTGTTGCAGACGGAAATGGCACCTGATGCGACGAAATAACCGCATCGGCTGGCTTGGTAAAAAAGAACGGAGGCTCGCGATCGGGGTCTGCGCCCATCTCACGCGCGTGTGCAGCATAGTTGCGGCCAACACAAAAAATCCGCCGCACCGGAAACTTCCCTCCGCCGGTGACAGGGACGCTCGGCGATGCGATTGGATCGATAACCCAGTCCGACATAAGAAATCCTCCGAAATATTGTTCTGGCGCGTGCCTTAGACGCCCCGCACCGCTGCACCAAAGCTCTTAAAAACACGTTGAGAGGCAATGTCGTGATCAAAGTCGTACTCCGGGTGCCATTGTACGCCGAGCAGGTATCCCCGGCCGGTTCCCGAAATCGCCTCGATCGTGCCATCGATCGCGCGTGCTTCGACGAGCAATCCGCGCGCCATGCGTTTAATGCCCTGATTATGGAGCGAGTTGACGGCCAGACGGGTGGTTTGGACGATTGAATCGAGCATGCCTTCCGGTCTGATTGCGATAAAATGTGCTTTTCCGACGCGGACAGGCCCGTGCGCCTGCATAGGCGTCGAATGATCGATTTTACCCGGTATATCTTGCAGGCGCTGATGCAGGGTGCCTCCCAAAGCGACGTTTAACTCCTGCAAACCGCGGCAAATTGCCAAAACCGGGAGACCTCGCTCGATCGCGCCGCGAACCAGCGGCAACGTGACCTGATCGCGGGCCGGATCCTCCGGAGCGTCTTCGGCAAGTTGCGGTGGCCCGCCGTAGAATTCCGCCGCCACATTGCTGCGGCTACCAGTCAGGATAAGACCATCCAGCCGATCGAGTAGGGTCGACACGTCGGCCCTCTTGCCATTGGCGGGGATCAAAATCGGTACGGCACCAACCACCTGATCAACAGCGCGGATATAAGTATCGGACGCTGCATGATTAACCATCGCGAAAACCCCAAAGGCCTTCTGACAACACGAAATACCAACCAATTTTGGAGATCGGACCACCATGGTGACTAATCCCAAATTCCGTACGTCATGTCACCACCCAGACTGCGGGAGTCAGGGATGCAGCACGTGCTAGTTTGGCGTGATGCCTTGAATATACTCAAAGTCCTTATTCGGGAATGGCTTTGCCGCATGTAGATCGTAGAGACTGACCTGCGTCAGCTGGCCCTGATTATCGGTCACCCGCCATTGACGAAGCTCCATCGGATTGGTGGAGAATACGAGGGTTATATGACCCTGCTGCGCTTTACCGGTCCTGATGAGACTTACCTGCAACTCGCCTGGTGGTTGGGATATTTTTGTCACCGTTACCTTACCAGACAAGTGAATTGTTTTGTCGAGCAGGATCCCAAGCGGGGTCGACGCAAGAGGGAGATTCGTCGTCTGATCGAGTTGAGGATCGTGGTAAACGAGAAGCCCGAATCCCGCGACAAGCAGCTGGGGGTTCGGTTTGTCATACTGAAAGCGCATCTTCCCAGGCCGCTGCACAATTGCTTCGCCGGTGCGAACTGAACCATCGGGGCCGACCTGCATGAATTTGGCGGTTATCGTCTTCAATCCATTCAGGTAGTCAGCGACCTGGGCCAAGACTGCGCTATTGCTGGTAGGAGGCGCCAACGTCGCAGCCACAGCCGCAGACCCAGGACCGGCACTCAGAACAAAACCCAAGGTCGCAAAAGCAACTCGCCACATGGTCATTAAACCCGCATCGTAATGTTAGCCTTCAAAGTCATCCGGCCACTGCAGACCGGCGTGGTGCCACATCGACCGGCGCACGGCCCGCCGCGATCAACTCGCCCATGACCGAGCGAATTTCGCGGAGAAATGCAGACCCTTTTGTTGTGCGTTGCACCAATACGCTTCGCCGATCTGCGGGATCCACTTTGCGGCGCGCCAAGTCGAGGTCGGATAGACGGTCGAGAGCGCGTGTGATTGCTGGCTTCGACACGTTGAGTTGCTGCGCCAAACCTCGAACGGTATGGGCACCTTCGTTGAGATAACACGTGAGAAAAACGCCAAGCTGGCGCGCGGATAGGTCGACACCATCGCGCCTGACCAGCGCGACTACAGTATCGCGCAGTATCCCAACAAGGTCATCTGATGTCATCTGCGTTGCCATGATTTACACTCCTCTTCGTTTGCGAACGGCGGAAATTTCCGAAGACCGCTCACCGGCCTCATACCGTATGGTATTTTAAGATCATTTCCTGACCGCCACGCACTAAGCTGTCATGCCGGTCCAACAACGATCGAACCTGCAACAGTTATGAGACTTCACGGGGTAGAACAAGACGCCGAAACATGAAAACATTGCAACACCGTTGCAAGACCCCGTGCCGTGATTTTGTCGCAATTCAATGGCGCCCCATATTTCCAAAGCGTTCAATAGCTGAAACCGTTGCTAAAAGTGATTGAGTTTCGCCGCCTTCCGGCCGCCCGGGCCGGCTCTGGTCGTTCCATGCATATGTGTCGATATGTGCCCACGACACATTGCTTGGTACAAAGCGGTTGAGAAATAGCGCCGCGACAACCGCGCCGGCCATCGGTTTGGACCCTACGGTGTTGCAGTCAGCGATTTTGCTGTCGAGCCATGAATCGTAGCCAGACCACATGGGGAGGCGCCACAGCGGATCCTGCGCTGCGTTACCGCCTGCGAGTAGGGCATTGGCGAGATGGTCGTTGTTCGAGAACAACGCGGGAATATCCGGGCCGAGTGCAACCCGAGCGGCGCCGGTAAGGGTCGCGAAATCGATCAGCCAGTCGGGTTTGGCCGTGGCGGCATCCGTTAACAGATCTGCGAGCACCAGGCGACCCTCCGCATCCGTGTTACCAACCTCGACCATCAGCCCGGCGCGTGTTTTGAGGACGTCGAGCGGCCGCATGGCCTGCCCGGATATGCTGTTTTCGACACAGCCGATCCGGACATCGAGGCGGACCGGCAAGTTCAACGCCATCACGGCCTGAGCGACGCCGAGTGCGATGGCCGCGCCTCCCATATCCTTTTTCATGCGGAGCATCGCGGTACTTGGCTTGATGTCGTACCCGCCGCTATCGAAACACACGCCTTTGCCGCAAAGCGAGATCAAGGGCAGGTTCTTGTTGTCGCCCCACTGAAATCGTAACATTTGCGGGCGCCGCGATGATCCGGCACCCACCGCAGCCAGCGCCGGGTAACCATAGTTTAGGGCGTCGCCAGCAATTCGTTCAATTTTGGCGCTAAAGCGCGATGCAAGGTCAGCGCCGGCGTCTGCCAATTCTGCGGGGCCGAGCAGGTTGGCAGGCGCGTTGATTAAATCACGTGCGTCAAAGATGGCTTTTGCCAGAACATCTGGCCTAGAACTCACGCGTGGGACGGTGATACGAGCCGGCGTGTGTGTGTGCGGTTTGAACCGATCATACCGATATGCGCCACGTTCGATCGCAAGGACGGCTTGCTCGGCATCGTAGCTGCCGGCTGCTAAGACCCAGCGCATGTTGGACGGTAAGGCGTCGCTTAATATTCCGAAAACAAAATATGTCTGATCGTCGCCAAGTCCAAGTAGCGCACCGGCGATGCCGTTTTGGCCGGGTATCAGAACAATCCTCCCCTCCTGGCCAGCGAAGTCTTGAGCCGTGATAAAAGCCGCGATGGGCTCGTCGCAGGTTTTAAGGAAATCTTGCAGTTCCGATGGACGCAGCGGATATACCGGCAGGGCTGCTGGCTCGGAACTGATGGTTTCAACGGAGATGGCTGAAGCGTTCATGGATTGCCTCTTTTGTATTCGGCGACACATAGCGTTTGGCGCTCCAAGCGCAAGTGTAGCGACCGGCGCCGGTTATGGCTCTCGGCTGTTCGCCGCAGTGGTGGGTCAAATGAGTTGGACGAATGCCGGGGGGATTGAGAAATGAATTATGCATTCGGGCAAGAGAGCGGCCGATTTCATCCATAGCCGTAAGCGTTAGGGAAAAAGTTGTCCACAAGATAAAATATCGCACGAAATCAGGGGGCTAGCTCACAGACGCGTAACACTAATGTCATATACAAGGGATGATAGCTTATATGAATCAGTATTTTATCTCGGTTTTGGTAGAATATCGTATGATCGGAGGCGGGTGTTGAAACGCGTGCCCGTACAAGGCTGGTTTTCAGTTACGCACAGAGTTATCCACAACAAACAGGGATTGGTAGTTTGGTGGACTGCACAGTGACGGAAAGCATCGCGAAGGCGGGCGCCGAGGTCATTTTGTTAGCCTTGTCGACCCTGCCCACTGGGCCCGGCGTTTATCGGATGGTCGATGCAACCGGTAACGTACTTTACGTGGGAAAGGCGCGGAGCCTGAGAAAGCGCGTCGTCGTCTATACACAAGTGAATCGACTGCCGGAGCGCCTGCGGCGAATGGTTTCAGAGACCGTCGGGCTCGAGGTTGTCACAACCCATACCGAGGCGGAAGCCTTGCTGCTTGAGGCCAATCTGATCAAGCGGTTGAAGCCGCGCTACAACATTTTATTGCGTGATGATAAATCATATCCTTGGCTTATGATCACAACGGACGGTACGTTTCCTCAACTGACCAAACATCGTGGCGCTCAGACCCGCAAAGGTGCCTACTGGGGGCCGTTTGCGTCAGCCTGGTCGGTCAATCAGACTATCCAGGCGTTGCAGAGAGTCTTTTTACTGAGGACGTGTGCCGACACGGTGTTTGCCAACCGATCGCGCCCTTGCCTGCTGCATCAGATCAAGCGCTGCTCGGCGCCTTGTGTTGGCCGAATATCGCCCAGCGAATACGGTGTGACGGTCAATCAGGCCAGAGCATTTCTCTCGGGTAAGGCGGGTACCGTGCAACGAGATCTGGCCGCGGAAATGGAGGCTGCTTCCGCGGCGCTGGCGTTCGAGCGCGCAGCAGCGATTCGCGACCGCATCCGCGGCCTTACTCACATCCAGGGTTCTGATGTTATCAATCCTGAAAGCATCGCGGATGCTGATGTGATTGCAATATACCAAGCGGCCGGGCAGTTCTGCGTTCAGGTATTTTTTATTCGCGGGGGACGAAACAACGGCAATCGCAGCTTCTTTCCGTCGCAAGCCAGGGGTGAGGGCGCGGCCGACGTGCTCGCGGCATTCATCGCCCAGTTCTATGACGATAAAACACCGCCGCCACTGATTTTGCTTAACGAATCGGTGTTTGAAATCGACTTGCTCGCCGAGGCTTTGACGTTGCGGGCTGATCGCAAAGTCGAGATAGCTGTGCCGCAGCGTGGCGAGAAGCGCGACGTTGTTCTTCACGCGGAGACGAATGCGCGTGAAGCGATGGAACGCAAACTTGCGGAGTCTGCTGGTCAGGAAAAGCTCCTGGCTGCTACCGCGGCATTGTTTGGCCTAGATCAACAGCTTACCCGTATCGAGGTCTATGACAACTCGCACATCATGGGCACCAACGCCTATGGCGTAATGGTCGTCTCAGGGGCAGATGGATTTGTGAAATCTGCCTATCGAAAATTCGCGATAAAGGGACCGATTACGCCCGGCGATGATTTTGCCATGATGCGTGAAGTTCTGACACGACGCTTCTCGCGGATTATGGCGGAAGATCCAGATCGTACCGATGGGACTTGGCCGGACCTTGTGTTGATCGACGGTGGCGTCGGGCAGTTGTCGGCCGCGCAGGCGGTGTTCGATGATTTAGGCATTCGCGATGTGCGATTGGTCGCCATTGCCAAAGGACCCGACCGGGATGCCGGCCGCGAATGGTTTTATCAGAAAGACCGGCCGCCTTTCCAACTGCCGGCGCGAGATCCG
Source organism: Acidiphilium sp. 34-64-41 (assembly GCF_002282635.1). NCBI lineage: Bacteria > Pseudomonadati > Pseudomonadota > Alphaproteobacteria > Acetobacterales > Acidocellaceae > Acidiphilium > Acidiphilium sp. 34-64-41. Next base: position 48,086 of record NZ_NCJX01000032.1, read on the forward strand.
GTTTTATATTTCTTGCAGCGGTTGCGGGATGAAGCACATCGCTTTGCCATCACGACCCACCGCGCCGGCCGGAGTAAGAAAATCACAACGAGTGAGCTTGATGAAATTGAAGGTGTGGGGGCGGCGCGAAAGCGGGCATTACTCAATCACTTTGGATCTGCTCGTGGTGTCAAGCAGGCTGGCCTTCGCGATCTAGAGGCTGTTTCAGGTATTAATAAGGCAATAGCCAAGCTGATCTATGCGCACTTTAACATAGGGGCAGGCGTTGAATAATATAGATTTATCTATTAATAAATACTCAGTATTGACAAAGATTTTGCGTGACACAACTTAAGATTTAATGTCAAATACATCCTCAGGTTGCGTATTGTCCGTTCGCAACGATTGGGGGATTAGATGTCCGGAACGCTCAACGCAACTGTCGATCACGGTATCACTCTAGTTTCGCCGACTTACGGAAATCCGCTTACTGTCTCAGGCGACGTTTTAGCTAGCGTTGGTGATGGGATTTTTGCAGCGACAAATTGGACCATCGATAATGGTGGTACCATATCCGCAACGAGCGGAGAAGGAATATTTCTTAAGGGCGGCGGTGTCATCGATAACTCGGGGATCGTTATCGGCGTAAACGCCTACGGCATCACTTCGACTTCGGCGCCACTGACCCTCTTGAACAGCGGCTATATTCATGGCGGTAAGGCAGGTATTGCTGTTAATGATATTGCGGTTAATCAAGGGCAATTAATCGTTGATAATCTGATGGGAGCCACGATCAGCGGAGGCTTGGCTGCGCTGGAGGGTGTAAAGTTTTCAGGTGACGGACCAGCAACGTCAACTATGGTCAATGACGGGGTGATGAGCAGCGGGAATACGTCCGCGGGCGGGGGCGTCGGCGTTTGGGTAGCTCTGGGGTCGTTCACCAACACATCGACCGGCGTCGTCTCCGGGGGCAGCATTGGGATTAATGTTGGCGACTATTCAAACTTTTCAAATTTTGGTGTTGATACTGGACAGGTAGGCCTCGTTGTAGGAGCGAGTCAGAATGATGTAACTATTATCGATGGAGGCACGATTACAGGCGCTGGCGGAGAGGCTGTTTCGTTTGCAAAAGGGGTTATCGCCGATTCTTTGACCTTACTGCCTGGTGCGGTCCTTAATGGATTTGCGAACGGTGGAGGTTCTGCGAATCTGATTTTCGGGGGAACATCGGTTGGGACAATGGCGAATCTCGGCCACGAGGTTTCATTGTTTCCGACAATTTCGCTGAGCAACGGTGCCGCGTGGGAGTTCGCGGGCACTTCGGCCATGACCGGCCAGGCTTTATTTGATAACAACGGAGCATTGATCGAGAGGAACGGGGACTCGCTGTCAATCACTTCCTCCATGTCCGGAACGGGCACCATCGATCTATCTGGCGGCACGGTGGCGCTTGGTAACGTGGTCGGAGCTGGTCAAGTGGTTGATTTCCAGGGTGGACAATCTGCTTTGCTGCTCACAGATGGTCACAGTTTTTCCGGTGAGATCGCGAGCTTTACCTCCGGCGATACGATTGAGATCATGGGCTTCGGCGTGAACGAGACCGTGACCTCACACCAATCGGGCAACCTTTTCACGTGGACTGCTGGCGGTCTATCCTCATCAACAATCACGTTTGCGACAGATCCTGGCACGCTTGCTCTGGTGTCGATGGGGCCAGTTTCGTCGGTGACGGCGGCGTATGAAATCGTCGCTCCCCCTTGCTTCCGCGCAGGAACACAGATTCTAACGCCAGACGGCCCCCGTGCAGTCGAAGATCTTCGAACGGGCGATACGGTCGTTACCCACGATGGTCGAGCTAGACCGTTGATATGGGTTGGTCAGCGATGGGTCGATTGCGATCGCCACCCAAACCCAGAAATGGTAATGCCGATCGTTATCGAGCAAAGCGCGTTCGGACCAGGGGTGCCGTCGCGGGAATTATACGTGTCGCCGGATCACGCAATTTATTGCGGAGGGGTGTTCATTGCAGCGAAGCAATTGATCAATGGCATTTCCATCAAGCAGATCGATGTGCCGGAGGTGATGTACCATCACATCGAGCTCAAAGAGCATAGCGTGGTCTGGGCAGAAACGCTGCCCGTCGAAACTTATTTGGACTGCGGCAACCGACATAATTTTGTCATGCCGAGAGGGTTGGTGTCTCTCCATGCGGATTTCGCCGCACCGCAATGGGATCGCGACCGAGCTTTCGCCCCGCTGGTCTCGGAAGGGGATGATTTGACCGCAGCGCGGTTGCATTTGCATGAGCGTCTATGTGAGCGGGGTGTTCGTCCTGTTGCGGGGCGATTTGACGTGTTCGCCGATGGTCGCCTCTTGACCGCAAAAGGTGCGGATGACGGGCAACGAATTTTTAGCCTTCCAATTGAGACATCTCGCCTCGCGATCAATTCAACATCTTCACGGCCAGCAGACCTCGACCCCGCGTCGCTGGATTGTCGTCGTCTCGGGGTCGCCATTACGGATATCACGGTGGATGGTAGGCTGATTGATGCGGACGACCAAAGTTTCATGTCGGGCTTTCATTTACCCGAGCGCCGCGGTCGACGTTGGTTTCGCTGGACCGACGGTGCGGCGGTTTTTGATGCCTCTGGTGCGAGGGAGGTCGCCTTTACGGTGCAGGCGGTCTCACCGATTTGGCAGGCTCCGGTGACGTTGAAGCAGCCAAAAACGCGTCTACGCGCTTTGGAATTGCATTCACAATGACCTGGTTAATTCCGAGAGCGGCTTGGTGAGCTGCCGCGACGGCGACGTCGCCCCAGTACGGTGCCATCTGGTCGGGAGTCAGATCGTGTAGCTGACTGACCTTGCCAATAAAGGCACCGCTCTGGCTATGGATGAGCCAGTCTAGTTCAACGATATCAGACGCCGAAACCCCGGATTGATGAGGACTTGGCAATACCTTAACGACGCCGGAAATGATGAAATCGGCATCCTGTTTGTGCTCAACGAGGACGACGCCTAGTTGTGCAAGCTCTCGCCGGACATCAAGTGCTAGGGCGTGATCGCCGTCGCCTGGCGCGCCTGACACTTGAGCGAGCAGCGCGCGGGCCGGACGATTTTCGAGCGATCGGGGGTTGCTTTGCTGCACACTCGCATTGATGGTTCCCAGTTGCTGTGCCAGATCAGGCGCGGCCGATGTGGCTGCGGCGTTGAGTGTTGCAGCATTTCCGTCCGACCATGCTTGACCGGACACGGCCGCGCCAGTTGATTGGCCATAGACCTTGCCAGTTGGCCCAATGATGGTGAATGTAGGGACAACCTGATTGCCGGAAAGTTTGGCGCGCGCCATCAAGCGCCAGTCAAATTTGCCAGCTGGGCGCGCTATGCTGGGAACGTCTTCGGCGACCAGAGCTTTGGCTAAATCGTTGGCGTAGAGATGGGATGCCGAGTCTCCGAGCAACGCGTCATGCGGCGGCGGAATGATGAGGACCGGTGGCGGCGGTACCGATAAAACGGCACCCTGGGGACCTGGGCGCCCTAGAAAAGGCTGCGGCAGCGTGCCACAGCCGGCAAGGAATGCCGGCATAAGGAGAACTACGTAGCGGTTCATGCAGCATTCCGAACGATGGAAATTTGGTGTCCGCCGCCACCTTCCGCGCGCCTGGTACGACGGCGATGGGAGAAAAACAAATCCTCTTCGGCGTAAGTATCATGAGGTATGGTCATTGCGTCGATACCGCCCGATGCCAGACGTTTGGCTGCGTAGCCCGAGAGGTCGAACTGCCAGTGATCCTCGTTGGTCTGGCTGAAAAAGCAGATATGCGCGGGTTCGCGTGAGACGATGGCGTTGTGAAGATCGGCGCCGACCTCATAGCTTCCGCGTTGGATGCAGGGACCGACAACAGCGAAGATCGTTTCGGCGCCCAAGGCTCGCATGGCTGATACCGTAGCTTCAAGCACGCCTGCGGCGGCGCCGCGCCAACCCGCATGAGCCGCACCAACAATGCGATTTGTTGAGTCAGAAAAGAGCACCGGCGCACAGTCGGCCGTGATTACGCCGAGCGCAATGCCAGGGCGGTCGGTGACCATAGCGTCCGCTAGCGGAGCATCGCCAGTCGTCCAACCCGTGGTGACGGTGACCACGTGCGTACCGTGCACTTGCTTGAGTCCAAACAGGGACGCTGGATCGGCACCAATTGCCCGAGCGGCGCGGGCGCGGTTCTCGATGACGTGGACTGGGTCATCCTGTCCCGACATGCCGCAATTTAGACTTTGGTAGGCTCCCGTCGAAACGCCGCCTTGACGGGTAAAGAATCCATGCGGAACCATCAGATCGCCTGTCAACATTTTGATCATGATGAAAATCCAGCAAGTTCTTGAATCGAAGGATGGCTGATCGCGATCGCCTTGAACAGGTTGCCCATCGCTTCCGGTGCGGTGAGACGCCGCGACGCCGCAATGAGTTTAAAGGCTTGTTCCGGTGATGCGCGCTTGCCCAATTGATTTGTTCTTTCGTGGATACCCAGAGCGGTCAGGAAATGGCCCTGGGTGATCGGACCCCAGGCTTTCGCCCCGGCACGCCGGATGGCGCTCGTCAGTCGTTCGAAATCGACGTGAGCTGTGAGGTCCGCGGAGCCGGGATTGCTCGTGGGACTGACCGGTTGACGGTTGCTGATTGCCTGGAGTGTCTCGCCGGGCCCGCTTCGCATCGGTCCGTAGTCGATCATTAAGGCCACACCGGTCGTCTCAACGAGACGATATGCCAGTGTGGCAACGAGGGCTTCGGCGATCGGATTTCGTTCGTATATCGCACCACAAGTCTCGTCCTGCATGATGAAATCTGTCGGTAATTCAATAAAACCGTTGTCGCGGACGTGGCGTTCCATCCAGCCATCAGGTCGGCGGATGAATTGGCGGATGGGCAAGGCATCGAGGAATTCATTCGCAAGAAAAATCATCGGGCCTTGGGGAAGCGTGGTCAGATCGGCATGAAACGTCGCGTTCGGCTGTTTTTGTTCGAGGCTCGACATCAAGCGGGGTGATGTTTCGATGAAATGCAACGATAGCGCAGATGCGAATGCAGGGACTGAGCGCCCGATCGCGCGAAGGGCATCGTTCATCAGTGTGCCGTTTCCGGGACCTGCCTCGACCAGTAGTATATTCCGCGGTGCTCCCATAGTCTGCCAGGCCAGTGCCGCCCAGAGGCCGATAAGTTCACCGAATACCTGCGATATTTCGGGCGATGTCGTAAAATCGAGAAAGGGATCGTGCGTTGCATAATAGGCCGCGTTGGCCCGAGCCATGAAGTGATCAAGTCGTTCGGTCACGCGGCAATTGCCGCATGATGGCTTGATATGCGCTTGGCACGCCAGATCATTGCGGCACCAATTACCATCATCGGCAGTGATAGCAGCTGGCCCATGGTCAATCCGAACATAAGGTAGCCCAGGAACCAGTCAGGTTGGCGAAAGCACTCTGCCGTGGCCCGGGCGATGCCATAGCCCATCACAAACACGCCGGCCAAATAGCCTGGTTGGCGGCGAATTCCTTCGATACGAGAAAGCGTGAACAGGACAATAAACAGCACCAACCCTTCAAGCGTGGCTTCGATCAACTCGGATGGGTATCGAGGGACGTTGGACCCTGACTGCGGATAGATCATGCGAAACGGAAACCAGCCGGGTGCCGGGCGGCCCCAAAGTTCACCGTTGATGAAATTCGCGATGCGGCCGAGGAACAAGCCTATGGGAACCGGCACGGCAACACGATCCGCAAAATACCAGGGGTCCAGCCTATGGCGGTGGCAGTAAATCAGGATGGCCACCGCAACACCGATCATACCGCCGTGAAAGCTCATGCCGCCATCCCACACCGCATACGTACGACTGAGGTGATCCAGAAAATAGACGGGCTGATAAAACAGGATGTAGCCGATCCTGCCACCGAGAACGACCCCAAGGGTCGCCCAGGAGAGAAAATCGTCAACCTGTTCGTGGGTCGCGACGACTGGCGTTTCGCGAACCAAACGCCTGATCAGGCGCCATCCCACGACCAGTGCGGTGATATATGCGAGGGCATAATAATGGATTGCGAAGGGACCGAATTTGACCAAGATCGGATCAAAATGCGGCCAGACGTATACGTTGGTCATCGGTAGGGGTCCGGTTGGTTCAGGAAATCGGTCACGTAGCGGGTAATGCCGTCTTCGAGTGATGTGAAGTTCGGGTTAAAGCCGGCGGCGCGGAAACGCTGCATCGACGCCCGAGTGAAGGATTGATATTGTCCTATCAGCCGGTCAGGCATCGGGATATAGGTTATGTCGGCCTCGGTACCATGGGCAGCACAAACAGCCCGAGCCAAATCGGCATAGCAGCGGGCGATGCCGGTCCCCAGGTTGAACAGCCCATTGACCGCGGGATGGTCGAGTAGAAATGTCAATCCGGCGATCACATCGTCGATCCAAATGAAATCGCGCGCTTGCTCGCCGTCTGCAACGTCAACTTGGTCGGAACGGAACAGCGTTATGGGATCGCCAGCCCGAAGCTGATCGTGCTTGACTTTCACGACCGACACCATCGATCCCTTGTGATATTCGTTAGGTCCGTAGACGTTGAAGAACTTGAGCCCGGCCCATTGCGGTGGCCGGTTTCGGCCTGCCGCGCACTCGCGGATAACCCAAAGATCGAACGCGTGTTTCGACCAACCATAGAGATTGAGTGGGCGCAGCCGCTCCAGCGCTTCAATTTCTTGCGCATCATCGAAGCCGGCTGAGCCGTCACCGTATGTGGAGGCGGAGGATGCATAAATAAATCGGACGCCTCGGGCCGCGCACCAGTGCCAGAGTTCCTGGCTTAGTGTAACGTTGGTGCGCCAAACCAGATCACCGTTGGTTGAGGTTGTCTCGCTGATCGCGCCCAGGTGAACGATAGCCTCAATCGGAGGGTGGGTGGCGAGGTAGTCGGTCAGTTCGTCAGGGTGAATGACCTCTGATGGCGGGTGTTTCTGGAGATTCCGCCATTTTCCGGATTGTCCGAGTTCGTCGACGATGACGATCTCCGTCATGCGCTGATTTAAGGCAGCATGAAGATTAGACCCGATGAAACCTGCGCCGCCCGTGACCAATATCATGCAGGGGCTTATAGTCAGTCGCCGGTGATCAGTCATCACCGGAAAAACAGGAGATCGATTTATGACCGAGCGACCGAAATTTTTCGATGATTTGGCTGGTGTTGCTGGCGGTGCGCTGTCCGCGTTCAGCGGTTTGCGCGATGAGTTGACCGCGCTGATCAAAGCTCGAGTCGACGAGACAATCCGAATGCTCGACTTGGTCCGCCGGGAAGAGTTCGACGCGATTGCAGATGTTGCTGCCATGGCGCGCTCGGAGGTTGCCGTCTTAACGGACCGAATTGCTGCGCTGGAGGCGCAGGTCGTACCGGCGCCGCCGCGCGCGATCGAGTTGCCAGAGGCGGATTCCAGTCAGGATGGAAGTGCATCCACCTGACGGAGAAAGGCGAGCAAATGCAGCAGCGGTAGTCCGAGAATTGAGTGGAAGCTGCCTTCAACTCTATCGAACAGCTACGCACCGTGTGACTCCAGCATGTAGGCCCCGACTGCAGCGAGCACCGCGTCACAGGTCGAGGTAACTGTCGATGAACTGATCGCTGATCTGCCGCATCGTCAGGACGGGTGACTCTAAGCACTCCCACTGACTGTCGTCGTTGTGACGTAGAGAACTGCGGCCGCTAAAAAATGTGTTTTGCCACGCAGGTTCTGATGGTACGATGTAGTTTAGCCCCGATCGCGCGGTTTGTCGAATCAGACACCTGCGCAGTGCAGGACCTGATCCGCGCCGATCGCGAGAGCATCTGGCTGCAGTTGAGATACTTACTGCACTTTCCGGTGCGCGAGCGACAGCGCAAGTTCAGCGATAGACAGCCCGTTGGTGGCCGCGATAAACTTAAGCGATATTTCATCGATATAGGCGGCGATGGTTTCGAACTCCACTCTAGAAAGCTGCAAAATTTCGCGGCGAATTACTGAGGCGCTTGCAAGAATGACTTGCAACTTAGAAACCTTCGAGCACTATTTTGCCGCGGGCAGAGCCTGATTCGATCGCGGCATGGGCACGTCGCAGATTCGCCGCATTGATCTGCCCCATCGGGGTCGTCATCGTCGTTCTCAGGATGCCCTGATCAATGAGGCGGCTTACTGTCTGGAGGACGTTGTGCTGTTCGATCATGCTATCCGACTGATACAGCGAGCGCGCAAACATATATTCTGTATGAATCGAGGCAGATTTGTTAAATATGCCGCTTAGATCGAGCGATGTGGTCGATTCAATCAGGCCGATACGTCCATGCGGTGCCAGGATTGCGTTGAGCGCTCGCCAATGGTGTTCGACTTGGTTCGTACAGAAAATATAGACGGGTGGCACAACTTCGATCGTTGCAAGCTGGGCTGCTAGGTCGTGGTGATGATTGATCACGTGGTGTGCGCCGAGTGCGCTGCACCACTCCACCGTTTCGGGTCTTGAGGCTGTGGCTACGACCGTCAGGCCGGTTAGGCGTCGCGCCAGTTGGATCGCCATCGATCCTACGCCACCCGCTCCACCTATAATCAGAAGCGTGTCGCGGCGCACCCGATCGCGGGGGATCGCAAAGCTTTCGAATAGCATTTCCCACGCGCTAAGGGTCGTTAGCGGAAGTGCTGCAGCTTCAGCGAAGGTCAATGTCTTCGGTTTCCGTGCTGCAATGCGCTCGTCGACAACCTGAAACTCCGCATTGCTGCCGGGGCGATCAATCGCACCGGCATAGTAAATTTCGTCGCCGATCCCGAAATTTGTGACGTGCGAACCGACCGCGCGCACGATTCCCGCAGCATCAAACCCTAGTATGCGTGGTTCGCCGAGCGGCTCGCTGTGCCGGCGAACTTTGGTATCGACGGGGTTTACCGATACTGCCTTGACCTCAACGAGAACATCAAAGCGCCGCGGTGTCGGTTCCGGCAAATCGAGATCAATCAGGGCCTCTTCGGCCGCGATCGGCAGCGAATGAACGAATGCAACGGCTTTCATTGGGTGATCCAGATCTATAATGCGCTCGCATTTGTGCGCTGCGATCAGCCGACACGCAACAGTCCGGGGCCGTAGTCATGCAGCCATGCAGTTGCGGCGGATCGATGAGGGGTGAGACTATCGGTAAGGGCCCAGAACGCAGGCCCATGATTCATATGCCTCAGATGGGCGACCTCGTGCGCGATCACGTAATCCTGAACGAAGTCAGGTGCCATGACCAGACGCCAGGAGAACATCAGGGTTCCGTCGGCTGTGCAACTGCCCCATCGTGATGTCGTATCCTTGACCCGCACGCGACGAAGAACCGCAGCGATCAGGTTTGCTTTGACCGCGGCGCTCACTCTGAACCTTTCGCATGCCAGGCTTTGCAATGCATCGCGAACGCGCCGGGCTAGAAACTCGGGTTGGCCTGATACGCGTATCTGCGAGTTGGCGATCACCGCAGTCCCGCGATGCTTCGGGTCGATGATGATTAGGTGGGTTTTTCCAAACACTGGGATCATACCGCCAGCCGTGATCATCATCGAATCGGGCAGGGCGGCCAGCCGTTCGGCGACCCATTTTTCGTGTCCGCGGAGCAAGGCGAGTCCGGCGCGCCGTGAACTCTTCGGGGGCAAGGTGATCACGACGGCCCCCAGTCGCGGGTCGATTTTTAAGGCAACACGACGGGCCCGTGCGCTGCGCCGCCATCGAATGGATGCGAGTTTTCCGCCGACAACGACGGACTCATCGATCGCTTCAAACGGTGCCGTCATCGGAGCTGTTTTGGCCAGCTGCCCGGCCAGGCAACGATATGATGTTCGAGGGGACCGGCGTCGTCCTCGCTGATGACCCTGTCAGATACTGATGCACCGGCGCTGAAGGTACTACCGGCATCACCGGTGACGAGCGGATGCCAGTCCGGAAGGGGCTTACCATCGGCCACCAAACGATAAGCACAGGACGGTGGTAGCCAATCGATCTCTCTCAGCGCGACGGGGGTCAGCGAAATACAGTCGGGCACCTCACGCGACCGATTTGCATAGTCACTGCAAGCGCAGCTATGCGTATCGAGTAGTCGGCACGAGACGTTGGTGAATTCCAACTCGCCTGTGTTATCGTCGCGCAATTTGTGCAGACAACAGCGACCGCAACCATCGCAGAGAGATTCCCACTCCGCCTCGGTCATCTGACCGAGGCTTTTAACTACCCAAAACGGTTCGGCATCCGACTGCGACATAATCGCAATCTAGCGCTGATCGCGTCATGATGGAATGTTTATCCGCCGAACTTAGCCAACATCGCGCGGAGTGGGTTGGCGCCTGCATTATTGGCTGACATCGTGACGACGATCTGCCGCGGGTCTATCAATTGGCCATAGTACTGCTGATCGAGTGCGGAATCGTTGGAGAAGACCGAGCCTGAGAGCGAAATACCGCCATAGAGACCACGCGCCTTAGCAAAAGTGATGATGTCGGCACCCAAGGCCGTCCCTGTCGAGCCGCCGACACCCGCGCCGATCGTCGCGACCGAAATCCCTGCATCCGCACCAATTTTAAATTGGCTGTTCAGGAACGCATTGAGAGCGGTATCGTTCATTAACATCATGATTACCTCGGCATCCTGAACGCCGATTTGCAGGCCAAAACTGCCACTTCCCATTGTGTAGAACGCTGGATCCGACCAAGAGCCGGTGGCGGCCCTGGAAACCAGGACGCAATCGCCGCCTTCGCCGCCAATGAAGAATCCGGCTTTGAAGATCCGCGGACAAACCACGACTGCCTTTGCGCGCCGCAGAAACTGAGTTGCCTGATTGGCCTGTGATGAACCGTTGCCCAGCATGCTCTCGACCGACAGGGTCGATCGGTCGACCAGTTCCTGCGCGCCGTTCGAACTGCTGGACCCGCTGGCGCAAGCGGACAGCGGCAGTGCCAGGATGAGTGCGGACAGTCCGATCCGTCCCGCTCGCCAGCTATGCGGCCGGGGCGTGGTTTGCGCTGACGTTTCCGACGATTGACCCATTGTAAGACTCCGGAATTTGTTACTGCACGCAGATATAGGCGATGTCAGGGTGATTTGCCTCAGATGGATATTTGTTCATTCAGCGACACCACACGCCAGGCGTGGCCGTGGCGTTCGACGCGGGATACCGAGAGATTGTCGATCGCGAGGCTCAGCGCCTGATCCGAGGTCAGCCCGAGGGCTTCGGCGATAGCCGCGCGGATCGCGCCGCCGTGCGACACGACGACGACGGTCTCCCCCGCGTATGATTTCGCCAAAGTCTCCATGGTGGCGCCCACCCTGGCGCGCAGATGTTTGAAACTCTCGCCTTCCGGCGGTATTTCTTCGCCGCCCACCGGCCAGAACGGGTGCTGTGTCGGGCGATTGGCAAAATCGCTCATCGGCAGGCCTTGCCAGGTTCCGAAATCCTGCTCGATCATGCCGGACTCGACCTGCACTTCGGCGGGGCCGTAGCCTGCGCGCATGATCGCTTCGGCTGTGGCTCGGGTGCGTGCCAGTGAAGCGCCGCGTAGCGCCGACCGTCGGAGGCCAGGCGGGATGGACAGATCGGAACGTCCATCTGCCCGTAGAGAATCGGAAGATATTCAGGGGCGACGACGGCATGACGAATGAGGCAGAACCGCGTTGGAGCTTTGGCTTGGGACATCTGCTGAAAAATCCTTATTCGCCGATGGAAATCAATGCGCCGCTGGTTCGTGCGGCGCGAAACTGGAGCGAGAAGATGCCGATTGCGGCCAGCATCCAAATACCGTTGAGCCCGAGAGCCCACAGGAATTGCGCCCAATTTATTTGATTGATGTATAAAATTTCGCGCATCGCGGAAAATATATGTTCGGCCGGAATGATTTTCGCGATCGGCCGCAACCATCCCGGTAAAACAGCGACCGGATAGAACACGCAGGCCAGCGGCGTTATGCCAAACGCCAGCGTCCAGGCCAGCGCTTCGGCCGATGCGCCGTATCGAAACAACAGCGCGATCACGCCGAGCGACATCCACCAGCCCATCAGCATCAGATTGAGCAGCAGGAGCAGCAGCGGAAGTCCGAGCGAAAAGATGTTGAAGGCATAGAGGAAAACCGCGAGCAGGGCGCCCGGGGCCAATCCGATCATCGTGCGCATGACGGACGCGCATAGGAGCGCGGCCACCAGTTCGCTCGGGCGCAACGGGCTTACGAAGATGTGGCCCAGATTGCGCGACCAGATTTCTTCGAGAAATGAAATCGTCACGCCCATCTGCGCGCGAAGCGCAACTTCCCAGAGCAGAACCCCGCCGATCAGGGCGCCACCGGCCTTCAGGGCTACGCTGGCCTGGCCGTGGACCACGAATTGGGCGGTAAATCCCCAGATCAGCAGTTCGAGCGTGGGCCAGTACGCAAGTTCGACGATCCGCGGCCACGAGCGGCGATAAAGACAGAGGTGGCGATAGACCAGCCCCCAGATCCGGCGGAGCGAGGCTTTCATGCTGATGTCGCCGCGCGCGCGATCGCGAGAAAAACCTGCTCCAGATCGTCGCGACCGTATCGGGCGATCAGGGCGTCCGGCGTGCCTCGATCGACGATTTTACCATGCTTCATCATGAGGACGCGGGAACACAATCGTTCGACCTCGCTCATGTTGTGGGACGCGAGCAGGATCGCTGCACCTGATTCGGCGCGGTAGGCCTCCAGCCGGCTTCGGACATAATCCGCCGTATCAGGATCGAGGCTGGCGGTCGGTTCATCGAGGAGCAGCAGGTCGGGGCGGTTGATCAGGGCTTTGGCGAGCGCGACCCGGGTTTTCTGGCCGGCCGACAGCGCGCCGGCCCGCCGGTCCAGCAGGGATTTCAGATCGAATTCATAAGCGAGGTCGCTGATCCGGGTGCTGAGATCGGGCACGTTGTACAAATGGCCGTACACGGCGAGATTTTCCGCGACCGTCAGCCGCATCGGCAGCGAAACGTAGGGCGATGAGTAGTTCATGCGCGCGAGGGCGGCAAAGCGATCATGCGCCATGTCGTGACCGAGCACTTCGATCGAGCCTTGATCAGGCGCCAGAATTCCCAGCAGCATCGAGATCGTCGTCGTTTTGCCGGCACCGTTGCCGCCGAGCAAACCGATTGTCGCACCGTTCGGCACTGTGAAGCTGATCCGATCCACCGCGGTCACCGCGCCGAAACATTTGCTCAGGTCTCGCACGATGACGGCGCTCATCGAGCGGGATCGGCGGTCTCGGACCGGTTGGCACGCGCCCGTTGATCGTGGCGCAGCAGGAACAAACCCTGCTCGCCGAACAAATTGGCGAGTAGCGGTGCCCGGCGCCAGGGGGCGCGCCGGCCGGCCTCATCGGCGGCGAGCCAGTGTTCGACCCGATATCCCTCCCTGTTGCAAAGATCGAAGAAATCGCGGATCGTGCATGGATGGATGTTCGGTGTTTCGTACCACATCCGGCTCCAGGCCTTGGTCATGGGCATCCTGCCGGTCGAGAGTAGCTGCCAGCGTAAACTCCAATGTCCGAAATTCGGGAAACTGACGATGGCGCGCGTGCCGATCCGGAGCATCTGGCGCAGCACTTCGCGAGGCCGCTCGACGGCCTGCAAGGTGCGCGATAATACGACATAATCAAACGCATCATCGGGGTAGTGCGACAAATCGGTATCGGCGTCGCCCTGCATGACCGGCAGGCCATGGGCGACTGCGCGCGTCACTTCGGCCATATCGATCTCGATGCCGCGCGCATCGCAATGACGGGTGCGAAACAGGTGGTCGATCAATATGCCGTCGCCGCAGCCGATGTCGAGCACGCGCGAGCCTGGACTGATCATGCCAGCGATCAATTCGAGGTCGACCCGCATGTTCTTTGCGACGAATCGCACCGGCGCCGGTTCGATCATGACAGGCCCGCGGCTTCGGCGGCACCGGTGAGGAAGCCGGCGACAGTCCGATGAAAATCAGGCTCGTCGAGCAGGAACGCATCGTGGCCCTTGTCACTCACGATTTCGACGAAGCTGACATTGGCGGCCGCCTGGTTGAGCGCGCGCGCCATCGCGCGACTTTCGGCGGTTGGAAACAGCCAGTCCGAACTGAACGAGACGAGCAGGAACCGCGTTTTGGACCCCCGAAACGCGGTCGCCAACGACCCGCCGTGATCGGCCGCAAGGTCGAAGAAATCCATCGCGCGGGTGATGCAGAGGTAGGAATTGGCATCGAAGCGCCGGACAAAGCTCGACCCCTGGTGTTCGAGATAACTCTCGACGGCAAACCGTTCACCGAACAGGACCGGGGTCTTGGCATTGCCGCCTTGCAGCCGCCGACCGAATTTGCGGGTGAGCGCTGCTTCCGAGAGATAGGTGATATGCGCGGTCATTCGCGCGACGGCGAGGCCGCGCGCCGGGATGACGCCGTGCGATGCATAAAACCCATCGTGAAAATCCGGATCGGCGAAAATGGCCTGTCGGCCGACTTCGTGAAACGCGATGTTCTGCGCGGAATGATAGGGGGCGGTGGCGACCGGTACGGCGGCGAACACCGCATCCGGGAACATCGACGCCCACGCCAGAACCTGCATCCCCCCCATCGACCCGCCGACGACGGCGAACAATCGCGTAATCTGGAGAGAATCCATCAGCTTCTTCTGCGCCCGGACCATGTCCTGCACGGTGATCGGCGGAAACTCGATGCCCCAGGCATCTGATCCGCCGGGTGTTCGCTCACTGCGGGGTCCGGTGGACCCCATGCAGCCGCCGAGCACGTTCGAACAGATGACGAAATAACGATCGGTGTCCACCGGTTTGCCTAGTCCGACCAGCGTGCCCCACCAGGCGGGCTTGCCGGTCAGCGGATGGGGTTCGGCGACGTATTGATCGCCGGTCAGTGCGTGGCACACCAGGACGGCGTTCGTGCGGGCCGCGTTGAGGGTTCCATAGGTCCGGTATGCAATCGCAAGTGGTGCGATCCGAATGCCGCAATCGAGCAGCAATCCATCCGCGAAGGCCTCGTGCCGATGTGGTATTTCGGGGAACGGCGTTTGATCCATGGCGCGCCCGCTATGCCCTCAACCAGCCTGTGTCGCAAGAACCGGGTCTTGCCGTGCGCCGCGCCTCCTGTATCAAAGAGGTCCGCCACCACGATTTTGGGTTCGCATGTCTGATACGTCATCTGTCTCGCCGCCGTCCGATGCGGCTCCGGAAGCACTTGCGCGGTTGCGCGCGGAGATCGATGCGCTGGACGAACGGCTGCATGATCTGTTGATGGACCGGGCTGAAATCATCGAGCGTGTCACGCGGGATGGCGGCAAGCGCGGTGTGCCGATCAGGCCGGGTCGCGAGGCCTCGATGCTGCGTCGACTGCTTGGCCGCCATCATGGTGCGCTGCCGCCACAGACGGTTTTGAGAATATGGCGTGAATTGTTTTCCGGCGCCCTGATGATCGAGGGTGGCTTGACCATCGCGGTGGCGGATGGCGCGCAAGCCGAACTGCCGGCGGTCGCGCGCGAACATTTCGGGCCGCTGACGGGTTTGCGGCGGCACCGGACATCGTCGCAGGCGCTGGCCGATTTGACCAACGGTGCGGCGCACGCGGCGGTGCTGCCGCTCCCCTCGGATGAGGACGACGATCAGGCGGCCTGGTGGGTTGGGCTGATGCACGGCGGTGTGCCGCGCCTGGCAATTGTCGCGAAACTGCCGTTTTGGGCGCGCCGCACGGAAGGCGTGCCGCAGGCAGGCGCGTATGTCGTTGCCGCGCTGACGCCTGATCCGAGCGGGTCCGACCGCAGCCTGATCGGGATCGAGATCGCGCCGGATACCAGCACCGCGCGGATTGCCGGCTTGCTGGCGGAGGCGGGGTTCGATGTAGGCTCGATTCTGCCGCGCCGGGCGGCGAAACGCGAAGTGGGCTATGCGCTTGCCGACGTCGAGGGGCTGGTCGCGCGCGATGACCCGCGGCTTGCGACCATTACCGGGTTTCTGGCGACGCCCGTTATTCTGGGGGCGTATGCGGTGCCGTTCGGCGCGGCGGGTCTGTCACGGTGAGGGCGGATCCGCGGCCACGCCCGTCGATTTTTTCGGTGCCACCGTATGTTGGCGGCGAGTCCGCGATCGGCGGCGTCAACCGGGTGATCAAACTATCGTCCAACGAGGGCGCATTCGGCCCGCCACCCGGCGCGATTGGCGCGATGCGGGAGGCGGCGGGTTCGGCTTATCGCTATCCGGATGGCGCCTCGACTTCGCTGCGTCGTGCCATCGGCAAGGCGTTCGATCTCGATCCCGCCCGGATCGTGTGTGGCAACGGGTCGGATGATCTGATCGGGTTGCTGATACAATCGTACGGCGGTGCGGGCACCGAACTGGTCATGAGCGCGCATGGGTTCCTGATTTACGAGATTGCCGCGAAACTGGCCGGGATGGTGGTTCGCAAGGCTACGGAACGCAATCTGACGGCGGATATCGATGCCATGCTGGCGCAGGTGACGCCGGCGACCCGGATGGTCTTTCTAGCCAATCCGAACAATCCGACCGGCAGCCTGGTTCCCGCCGCGGTGGTGAGACGACTGCGCGACGCCCTGCCGGGCGATGTCCTTCTGGTGCTGGACGCGGCCTATGCCGAGTATGTCGATCGTGCGGATTACGATCCGGGCATCGAGTTGGTCGATGCCGGTCACAACACGGTGATGACCCGCACATTTTCGAAAATGTTCGGACTGGGTGGGGTGCGGCTGGGCTGGGCCTACGCACCCGAAGCGGTCGTCGATGTTCTCAATCGAACCAGGATGCCGTTCAATGTCAGCAGCCTGGCCGCCGCGGCCGGTATTGCTGCGTTGACGGAGGCCGGTTGGGTCGAAAAATGCAGGAGCCATAATAGACAGGCGCGCGCGACGCTGCGGGAGAAACTGGTCCGGGCCGGGCTGACCGTGCATCCCAGCGATGCGAATTTCGTGCTCGTCGATCTGGCGACCGCCGCCCGTGCAACGCTCGCCGATGAGCACCTGCGGCAACGCGGGATCATCGTCAGAAACGTCGCCGCCTATGATTTGCCGCAGTGCCTGCGGGTGACGATTGGCACGGATGAGCAATGCGACGCCGTGGCCGCGGCGTTGACCGCGTTTGTGGCTTTGCATGGCTGAGCCGGTCTTTGAGCGGCTGGCCCTGGTGGGGGCCGGGTTGATCGGTTCATCGATCGCGCGGATTGCCCGCGCGCGGGGTGATATCGCGCGGGTCGTCGTGGTCAATGCCCGAACGGAGAAGACGCTCGGGCGGATTGTCGAGTTGGGGATCGCCGATGTGTGTGAGATCGATCCGGTCCGGGCGGTCGAGGGCGCTGATTGCGTGGTTCTGTGCGCGCCGGTCGGGGCTTATGCGTCCTTGGCAGCCGCGATCGGGCCGCACCTCGCACCGGGTGCGATCATCACGGATGTCGGATCGACCAAGCAATCGGTCATTCGCGACGTTGGACCGCATGTGCCGCAAGGTGTGCATTTCGTGCCGGGCCATCCGATGGCGGGTACCGAGTTTTCCGGCCCGGATGCGGGTTTTTCCGAGTTGTTCGAGGGCCGCTGGTGTCTGCTGACGCCGCCTGTCGGGACTGATGCCGCCGCGGTGCAGCGGATCAAGGCGTTTTGGGAGCGATGCGGCGCGACGGTGAGCATCATGGACCCCGAGCATCATGATCGGGTCGTGGCGATCGTCAGCCATCTACCGCATCTGATCGCATTTACGATCTGCGGCACCGCCGACGATTTGGCCGATGAGACGCGCAAAGAGGTTTTGCAATTCGCAGCGTCCGGGTTCCGCGACTTTACCCGGATCGCCGCCTCCGATCCGGTGATGTGGCGAGACGTTTTCTTGAACAACCGCGAAGCCTTGCTCGAGATGCTTGCACGCTTTACCGAGGACGCCCAGGCGATGGCCCGGGCCGTACGGTGGGGTGATGCGTCATATATCGAAGATAAAGTGATGCGCGGGCGGAAAATCCGCCAGGCGCTGATCGACATCAATCAGGCCTGATCACCGCGCGCCGGTCGATTGCTCGACCGGCTTTGACGCTCTATCAGCACAATTCTCCAGATAATTCAGGATTTCTCATGGCAGGGCCTCAGGCACGGCACAGGCGCGGACAGAAGATCGATGGTTGGATCATCCTCGACAAGCCGCAAGGTATCACGAGCGCTCATGCCGTCGCGAAAATAAAGCGTCTGCTGGACGCGGCCAAAGTGGGCCACGGCGGCACGCTCGATCCGCTTGCGACCGGTGTTCTGCCGATCGCGCTGGGTGCGGCAACCAAAATGGTGCCGTATGTGATGGACGGTACGAAATTGTACCACTTCACGTTGAAGTTTGGCGAAGCGCGCGACACGGATGATGCGGAAGGCGCGATCACGGCAACGAGTGACATACGCCCTGAGGCGGCCATGATCGATGCGGCGCTGGTGGCGTTCCGCGGGCTGATCATGCAGGTGCCGCCGGCGTTTTCCGCGATCAAGGTCGGCGGTGAACGGGCTTATGATCTGGCCCGCGCCGGCGCCCCGCCGGACTTGCCACCGCGCCCGGCCCAGATCGACCGGTTCGCGTTGATCGGTCGTCCTGACGCCGATCACGCGCTGTTCGAGGTGGCGTCCGGCAAGGGGGTCTATATGCGATCGCTTGCGCGTGATCTGGCGCGGTCTCTTGGTACGGTCGGGCATATCGCGGCGCTGCGGCGGCTTTCAGTGGGGCCGTTTGAGATCGGCAATGCCGTTACGCTGGACAATCTGGCCGATTCGCTGCATAGCCCGGATGGTGTTCCGGACATCGTGCTTCCGGTCGAGACCGCGCTGGCCGACATCCCGGCGCTGGCCCTGACGGAAGCCGAAGCCGCCGCCCTTCGAAACGGCATGGCGTTGAGCCTGGTCGATCTGATGGGTCGGATTCCGACTGCGACCAACCCGGATGGCGGGTTGGTTCGGGGTTTGGCGGGGCACCGTTTCGTGGTTCTAGGTAAGCTCCATCAGGGCATGCTGCGACCGGAACGTGTTATTTAACCCCCTATTCAGGAGTATATGCGATGTCGATTACTGCGGAACGGCGCCAGTCTTTGATTGGCGAATACGCCAACGGTGAAAACGATACCGGTAGCCCGGAAGTTCAGGTGGCACTTCTGTCTGAACGGATCACCAATCTGACCGACCACCTGAAAACGCATGCGAAGGATTTTCATTCGCGCCGCGGACTTCTGATGTTGGTCGGCCGCCGTCGCCGGTTGCTGGACTATGTGAAAAAACAAGATCACAAGCGTTATGAAGCGCTTATCGGCCGCTTGGGTCTGCGCCGGTAACGGTAACGATACGATCCTGATGTCATCGTTACGCCAATATTATCTGTGCCACGCCGATTATGCTTGATCGGTGTGCCAGAATGGCCAAAATAAGACCGGAAATGCGGCAGTCCCGCCGCCTTTGAGGAGTGACGAGCAATCATGGCTATTGGTCCTGACATGCGATCCTATCGCGGCGCGAGCGCCGCAGCGGGCGCTGGCGTTTTGGACGAGGGTCTGCGCGCCTATATGTTGCGGGTCTACAACTGGATGGCTTCAGGGCTGTTCCTGACAGCGATCGTCTCGCTGGCAATCTCGCAAACGAGCCTTATCGATATTTTTTATCCGTTGGTCACGACGACCAGCGGCGCCGTTGTCCGTCAGCCAGGCATTCTGGCTTATGTGACGATGTTTGCGCCCATCGGTTTCGTCATGATCATGAGTTTCGGGGTCAACAAGCTCTCGACGACGCAGGCTCAGGGTCTGTTCTGGGCATTTTGTGCGTTGATGGGCGCGAGTCTGACGAATATCTTTCTGATCTACACCGGGACATCGATTCTTGCGACGTTCTTCGTGACGGCTGGAACGTTCGCTGCCATGAGCGTTTATGGCTACACGACGAAAGCAAATCTGGCGAAATTCGGCAGTTTCCTGATCATGGGCGTGATCGGACTGCTGATTGCGATGGTGGTCAACATGTTCCTGCATTCATCGGCCTTGCAGTTTGCCATCAGCGCGATCGGTGTCTTGGTATTCACCGGTTTGGCGGCTTACGATACCCAGCGGATCAAGGCTGATTATGTTCAGTATGGCTATCGGTTCGGCGCTGATGTCGCTTCGAAGCGGAGCGTTTACGACGCGTTGCAGTTGTATCTGACGTTCATCAACTTGTTCATGTTTCTCTTGCAGTTCATGGGCAACCGGCGCAGCTGATGCTAGACTGGCGCACCTGATGGAAGGAACCCCGGAAACATTGTTTCCGGGGTTTTTTCATGAATTATTCGACCGTTACGGACTTGGCGAGATTACGCGGTTGATCGACGTCCGTCCCTTTCAGGATCGCGACATGGTATGCCAGGAGCTGCACTGGAATTGCGTAGAGGATTGGTGCGACGAATGGGTCGCAGTCCGGCAGGATCACGCTGTGAGTGGTGATGTTCGCTAGTTTTGCCGCGCCCGCGGCATCGCTGAACAAGATGATCCGTCCGCCACGTGCAGCCGCTTCCTGGAGATTCGAGGCGGTCTTCTCAAACAACGGCCCCGAGGGTAGCACCGCAATGACCGGTACGCTGGGGTCGATTCGGCGTGGATATAGCTGAGTTCCTTGAGCTTCAGCGCGCCTTCCAATGCGATCGGCATCATCGATCCACGACCGAAGAACAGGACGTCGCGCGCATCCTGGATTTGAGACGCCAGCGTGCGGATCGTCTCATCGTCGTTCAAGACTTGAGCCGCCTTTGCCGGCAGTTCCATCAAGGCTTCCACCAGCGATGCTATTTCGGCGATCCCGAGCGTACCGCGCGCTTTGGCTAGGGCGAGAGAAAATCCAGCAAGAACGGTTAGTTGCGCGGTAAACGCCTTGGTGCTGGCGACGCTGATTTCCGGTCCGGCGATTGTTTCGAGCATCAGGTCCGATTCGCGTGCCATGGTGCTTTCGGGCACGTTGACCACCGACATAACCTTGCAGCCCTGTTGCTTCATGTAGCGAAGGGCGGCCATCGTGTCGGCGGTTTCGCCGGATTGGCTCACGACGAGACCGAGTTGGTCTGGGCTGAGAGGCGGCTCGCGATACCGAAATTCGCTCGCGACATCGGCATCGACCGGTATCCGGGCATAGTGTTCCAGCCAATAGCGGGCGGTCAGGCCGGCATAAAAGGCCGAGCCGCAGGCCGATACCGTCATGCGGGAAATCGCGCGCAGGTCGATCGCCAGTTCGGGCAGCACCGGCATCCGCGTGGCGGGATCGATCATGCGATGGAGCGTGTCGCCGATGACGACGGGATTTTCGTGCAACTCCTTTTCCATGAAATGTCGAAAATTGCCCTTGCCGATCGCTGCACCCGTCAGGCGGGTCAGTTTGATTTCGCGATCGATCGGCCGATCGAGGCTATCGTAAAACGCCGCACCCGTCCGCGCGACGACAACCCAGTCGCCGTCCGTGAGGTAGGCGATGCGACGGGTCAGGGGGGCCAGGGCCAACGCGTCCGACCCCAGGAACATTTCATCGTCACCAAACCCGACGGCGAGGGGTGCTCCGCGTTGTGCGCCGATCATCAGTTCCG
Source organism: Acidiphilium sp. 34-64-41 (assembly GCF_002282635.1). Taxonomy (NCBI): domain Bacteria; kingdom Pseudomonadati; phylum Pseudomonadota; class Alphaproteobacteria; order Acetobacterales; family Acidocellaceae; genus Acidiphilium; species Acidiphilium sp. 34-64-41. The sequence goes on from NZ_NCJX01000032.1 coordinate 69,682, forward strand.
GGTGACCTGCGAAAATTAGGGCGAGGGCGTAGGCGCCTTCCAGCCGACGAAACGCGGTGGCGGCTGCGGCAATCGGCTCCATTCCCCGCGCGAGGTGGAGGTCGACCAGTTGGGCGACCGTTTCGGTATCGGTTTCGGTGACGAACACCTGACCTTCAGCTTCAAGCTCCGCACGCAAGGCGGCATGATTTTCAATGATGCCGTTATGAACGACGGCGACTCGTTCGGTGCCGTGCGGATGCGCATTGGTTATCGTGGGAGCGCCATGGGTTGCCCAGCGGGTATGCCCGATACCGGTCGTGCCATCGAGCGGCCGTTGTGCGAGGGATTCGGCGAGGTTCGGCAGTTTGCCTTCGGCGCGCCGCCGATCGATCGTGTTGCCGACCAACGTCGCTATGCCCGCGCTATCGTAGCCACGATAGGCGAGGCGGGATAATCCATCCAACAACAACGGCGCAGCGGCGCCTTTGCCGATCACCCCGACGATACCACACATTACGATTTATCCTTCGCGCGTTTATAACGGGCGGCCCCGCCTGGCTTGTCGATCTGCCGCGCGCGGCCGATCGCGAGCGCGCCGGCTTCGACTTCGCTGGTGATCACGCTTCCGGCGCCGATCACGGCGCCATCGCCGACGGAGATCGGCGCGACCAAGGCGACATTCGATCCGACAAAGACATTTGATCCGACAGTTGTGCGGTGCTTGCTCTGACCATCATAGTTGCACGTGATGGTCCCCGCGCCAATGTTGCTCCGCGCGCCGATCGTCGTGTCGCCAAGGTAGGTCAGATGATTGGCTTTCGCGCCGGCGCCGAGGTGAGTGGCCTTCAGTTCGACGAAATTGCCGACGTGAGCGGCTTCGTCGACGACGCTGCCCGGCCGGATGCGCGCGTAGGGACCAATGATTGCGCCCGTACCGATCGTGCAACCCTCGAGATGCGAGAAGGCGCGGATCACCGCTCCCGATGCGATGGAAACGCCCCGTCCGCATACGACGTGCGGCTCGATGGTGACATCCGGCGCGATCATGGTGTCCGCCGACAGGAAAACGGTTTCCGGCGCAATCAGGGTGACGCCGGCGTCAAGCGCGGCACGACGCAACCGGGCCTGGATCACGGCTTCCGCCACCGCGAGTTCGGCCCGCGAATTGACGCCACGGCACTCGTCCCAGGGCGCTTCGACCACGGCGACTGGCCTCGCGTCGGCATTTGCGACTTTGACGATATCGGTCAGATAGTATTCGCCCTTGGAATTGCGGTTGCCGATCTGCTTGAGCCATCGCAGCATGTCGTCGGCATGCGCGGTAAAGCCGCCCGCGTTGCATAAATCGATCGTTCGCTCCTGTTCCGATGCGTCGGCATACTCCACGATCCTGGTGGCGAATCCTGCGGCGCCGACGATGCGCCCGAATGTGCCCGGATCGGTCGGCCGGGTGGCGAGCAGCGACATGCCGATCGTCCCGGCCGACAGCTGCCTGCCGAGTTGGGCGAGTGTATCGGAGGCCAGAAGAGGGTTGTCGCCGTAAATGATGGTTACGATACCGGTTCCAAACAGCGCCGCTGCCGCCATGGCCGCATCGGCTGTGCCGTGGCGCTCATGCTGGACGACCACCTGATGCGGTGCGGCGGAAGCGGCGACGTTCGGCATGTCGGGCCCGGTGACCACGACGATCCGGTCGAACACGGGTTTGCAGGCTGAGATGAGATGATTGAGCATCGGTGTGCCGGCGAGCGGGTGCAACACCTTGGGGAGCGCCGACTTCATGCGGGTGCCGAGGCCGGCGGCGAGGATGATCACGACAGTGTCCATGAGCGCAGCGGTAGCCTTGCCAAGCGGTTTATGTCAAAGGGTTAGGCGTCACATCGGGTTTCGGAGTATGTCAGTGCCATGGATGCAAAAGCTGTCGTGTTCGATCTGGACGGTACGCTGATCGATAGTCTGCCGGATCTGGCGGCTGCGTTGAACCGGTCGTTGTCACGCCATGACTACCCCCCCCTTTCGAGATCAGACGTTGGCCCGATGGTGGGCGACGGGGCCAAGGTCCTGCTGCAGAAGGGCTATGCCGCGCGGGGCAGCCAGCCGACGGCTGAGGACGAGTTGATCTTTCTCGCGGATTACGAGGCGCATGTCACGGATCTGACGGAGCCATATGCCGGCGTACCCGAGGCTTTGGCGCGTTTGACCGCACAAGGGTATCAACTGGGCCTGTGTACCAACAAGCCGGAAGTGTCCGCGCGCAAGGTGCTGGCGGCACTTGATCTTGATCGATTTTTTCCGGTGGTGATCGGCGGCGATGCGACACCCTATCGCAAGCCCGATCCGCGTCATCTCGCGGCGGTCCTTGCGGCGATGTCGATCGAGAAAGATCAGGCGATCATGGTCGGTGACCACGCCAATGATATGGCGACCGCAGCCGGGCTTGGCGTCGCGACTATTTTTGTCAGTTGGGGCTACGGACAGGCCAACGGCACGATCACGATACAAAGTCCCGCCGCGTTGGTGCCTGCGGTTCAGAGTATATTTGGGAAAGATTGATTACAGTTTCGGGTCAGTCCTTGCGAAGGGCCGGCGCGGTTTTGTTTCAAGGTTTCGCCGGCGCGGCGATCATGGCTGGTGGGACTTCGGGCACCAACTCGATTGAGGGCGGGACCGGCGCGTTGTTCGCGGTTGGCCTTTGTTCCAACGCGACCGTGATCGCCAATTCGTCACAGACAAATTATCTTGGTGCAGGCCAGGCAATGAAACCCTGATCGCGTATGCCAAGCCCTGCAAGACCGGATCATCGGCCATGGGCCGGTCTTGACGACTGAGGCTCATTGGACCATCTGAGTAATCAGGACCGTTGTTGTCCGTAATGAGGTGGTCCATGCTCAGATTGTCGCGTTTGACAGATTATGCCGTTGTCGTTCTGGTCAGGCTCTCCAGCGCCGTTACGGTGGAGACTGCGCCGAGCATCGCGGCAGCGACCGGGATTCCGGAGCCGACCGTTTCGAAGGTTCTGAAAGGCTTGGCGCAGGCCAATCTGGTCACGTCACAGCGTGGGGCGCATGGTGGCTATCGGTTGAACCGGACGCTTGCGGCGATTCCGGTCGCTGACGTCATTGTCGCAATCGATGGACCGATTGCGCTGACGGCTTGCGTCGAGGGTTCGGTTGGAAGCTGCGAAAGCCAGTCGCTCTGCCCGATGGCCGGCCGATGGGGTGTCGTCAATGACGCCATAAGCGAAGCCCTGACCTCGATTACCCTTGCCGACATGCAGAGGGAGGCCGTCCCGAAATCGTTACGCATCGGTTTGTCGGTCGAAGCCGGCACGTTCGCGTCATCCATCGTAGAATAGAGGATTTCATGCCCGCGGTTACTGAAACAATTGAAGCCATCGATCGCCTGACCGATGGTGGGTATAAATACGGTTTCGAGACGAACATCGAGATGGAGTTCGCCCCGAAAGGGTTGAGCGAGGATATCGTACGCCTGATTTCTGCCAAGAAGGGCGAACCCGCATGGCTGCTCGAATGGCGGTTGAAGTCCTATCGGGCGTGGCTCGCGATGGAGGAGCCGAATTGGGCCCGCGTTCGGCACCCCAGGATCGATTATCAGGAACTATATTATTATGCCGCGCCGAAGCGCGAGGCACCGAAGTCGCTCGCCGACGTTGATCCCGAATTGATCAGCATGTATGACAAGCTCGGCATTCCGTTGAACGAGCGCGCGGCCTTGGCCGGCGTGGCCGTCGATGCCGTTTTCGACAGCGTTTCGGTGGCGACGACGTTTCGCGACAGTCTTGCCAAAGTCGGTGTCATTTTTGGATCGATCAGCGAAGCGGTGCGGGAGCACCCCGAGTTGGTTCGGAAATATCTGGGCAGTGTGGTGCCGCCCGGTGATAATTACTTCACGGCCCTCAACAGCGCGGTCTTTTCCGATGGAAGCTTTGTGTATATTCCGCGCGGCGTTCGTTGCCCCATGGAACTTTCGACCTACTTCAGGATCAACGCCCGCAACACGGGTCAGTTCGAGCGTACCCTGATCATCGCCGAGGAAGGTGCGAGTGTTTCCTACCTCGAGGGTTGCACCGCGCCGATGCGCGATGAGAACCAACTGCATGCGGCGGTCGTTGAACTCGTAGCGCTCGATGAGGCCTCGATCAAATATTCCACCGTGCAGAACTGGTATCCAGGAGACGCGCAGGGGCGCGGTGGGATCTATAATTTTGTGACCAAGCGTGGCGCGTGCCGTGGCCGGAAGTCCAAAATTTCCTGGACCCAGGTCGAGACAGGCTCGGCGATCACCTGGAAATATCCGTCCTGCATCCTGCAGGGCGAAGGGTCGTCCGGCGAGTTCTATTCGGTCGCGCTGACCAATAACTATCAACAGGCCGATACCGGAACGAAAATGATCCACCTGGCGCCGAACACGACCAGTACGATCATTTCAAAGGGGATATCCGCGGGGCATTCCAACAACACGTATCGCGGCCTGGTGCGCATCATGCCGAAGGCTCATGGCGCGCGGAACTTCACGCAGTGTGACTCCCTGCTGATCGGTGATCAGTGTGGCGCGCATACCGTGCCCTATATCGAGAGCCGGAATCGGAGTGCGAAGGTCGAGCACGAGGCCACGACGTCAAAAATTGCCGACGATCAGCTGTTTTATTGCCGCTCACGCGGGCTTTCCGAGGAAGATGCGGTCGGGTTGCTGGTCAATGGTTTCTGTCGCGATGTTTTGAAGGAATTGCCGATGGAGTTTGCGGTCGAAGCACAGAAATTGCTTGCCGTGTCGCTCGAAGGCTCAGTGGGTTGAGGGACTGAATATGCTTGAAATCAAGGGACTTACAGCGAAAATCGACGATAAGGAGATTTTGCGCGGGATTGATCTGACCGTTCCTGATGGCGAAGTCCATGCCATCATGGGGCCGAACGGTGCTGGAAAATCGACACTGTCCTACGTGCTCTCGGGCCGTGAGGGCTATGAGGTTACTGGTGGCTCGGTGCTGTTCAATGGCCGCGATCTGCTGGCGATCGAACCGGAGGAACGTGCTGCGGCCGGGGTGTTTCTGGCCTTTCAATATCCGGTTGAACTGCCAGGTGTCGGCAATGCGAATTTTATTCGCACGGCCCTCAACGCGGTCCGGCGCGCCCGCGGGGAGCCTGAACTCGATGCTGTCGCGTTCCTGAAAGAAGCCCGGTCCGCCATAAAGGCGCTGAAAATGCCGGATGGCATGCTCAAGCGGAACGTGAACGTGGGATTTTCGGGCGGCGAGAAGAAGCGCAACGAAATCCTGCAGATGGCGCTTCTCAAGCCTGCGCTGGCGCTGCTCGATGAAACGGATTCCGGGCTCGACATCGATGCGCTGAAAATTGTCGCCGATGGTGTCAACGCGCTGCGTGGGCCTCGTTTTTCCGCATTGGTCATCACCCATTACCAAAGGCTGCTCGACCATATCGTGCCGGATCGGGTGCATGTGCTCGCCGCCGGGCAGATCGTGCGTTCTGGCGGGCCCGAACTGGCGTTGGAACTCGAGGCGAACGGCTATGCCGGGTTAGAGGCAGCATGAGCGACACCGAATTTCTCGATCGGGTCGATTTTGCCGCGCGCACCGGAAACGATCCGCACCGTGTGAAGGCCGCCGAGACGTTCCGCACCCACGGTTGGCCGACGCGCGCCGACGAGGCCTGGCACTATACGGATCTGAAAGCGTCGCTGCGGTCGTTTGATCTTACCCTGCCCGCGCAAGGCGCGCCTGACGTTGGAGGAATGATCCCTCGCACCACGATGCCGAAGGTGATTTTCGTAAACGGGCGCTTTGATGAATCCTTGTCGGACTCGTCGCGCTTCGTCCGGCGCTTTGACGATCATGCGTCCGCGCGTGCCGATGGCACGCGACCGTTGGTCAGTCTGAATACTGCGGTTGCGAACGATGGAATTCGGATCGACGTGCCTGGTGGGACGGATGGCGGGACGTTGTTCCTCGTCTCGGTTACCGACACGCCGCGCCAGGACATGCTTGCGCCGTTTCATCGTATTGCCGTCGGTGCCGCCGGATCGTTGACGGTGATCGAAGTTATTCGTGGTGCGGGGCGTTATATGCATAACGTGGTGACGGAGATTGCGTTGGCTGAGGGCGCCGTGCTTCGCCATTACCGGTTGCAGGATGAATCGATCGACGCGGTGAACGTGACGACGGCGCTGGTCGATCTTCGTGAAGACGCGCGATATGAGGCTTTCACCCTGAATTACGGCGCGAAACTCAGCCGTTACGAAGCGCATGTCACGCTGTCCGGTCCGAACGCCGCCGTGCATTTGAATGCCGCTCAGTTGCTGGCGGGGACGCAGCATGGTGACATCACCACGGTTGTGGCCCATCGCGCCCCGCATTGTGCCTCGCGGCAGACCGTGAAATCTGTCTTGGCAGGCTCTGCGCGTGGCGTGTTTCAGGGTCGGATCGAGGTCGCGCAGCAGGCGCAAAAGACCGATGGCTACCAGATGAATCAGGCTTTGCTGCTGTCGCCCGATGCTGAAATCGATAGCAAGCCGGAGTTGGAAATCTTTGCGGATGACGTGAAATGCAGCCATGGCGCAACGATCGGCGCCATCGATCCGGAACAGATGTTCTATCTGCGCAGCCGTGGGATTCCTGAGGCTGAGGCGCGCGCCATGTTGATCAGGGCGTTTCTCGACGAAGCGCTCGAACCGGTGACGGATGATGAGGCGCGATCGATCTTCGAAGCCGCAATCGATGTCTGGTGGCAAAAGGGTGTGCTATGAGCGCCGCGGTGAAGCCTATCGTTTTTGATGTCGAACGGATTCGGTTGAACTTTCCGATTTTATCCGAGTTGGTTCACGGCAAAAAACTGGTGTTTCTCGATAGCGCCGCTTCGGCGCAGAAGCCGCGTGCGGTGATCGACGCGATGGTTCGCACCATGGAGACGCGGTATGCGAATGTGCACCGCGGGCTGCATTGGATGAGTGAGCGGTGCTCTGACGATTACGAAAATGCGCGCGACAAGGTTGCCGCATTTCTGAACGTCGCGCGCGAGGAGATTGTATTCGTTCGCAATGCGACCGAAGGGATTAACCTGGTCGCCCAGACCTTTGGGCGTGCCAGCCTTAAACCCGGCGATGCGGTCGTTGTGAGCGAGATGGAGCATCACGCCAATCTGGTGCCCTGGCAGATGCTGCGTGACCAGCACGGCGTGGAGTTACGGATCGTCAAGATCACGGACGCCGGCGAGATCGATTGGGATGATCTGGAGCGCCAATTCGCCGATGGCCGGGTCCGCCTGCTTGCGGTCACCCATATGTCGAATGTTCTGGGTACGTATACGCCGGTCGAGCGGCTTGCGAAGTTCGCGCACGACCACGGTGCCAGGATTTTGCTGGATGGTGCACAGGCTGTGGTGCATCGTGCGGTGGATTTGCGCGCGATCGATGCGGATTTCTACGTTTTCTCCGGGCATAAATTATATGGGCCGACCGGCATAGGGGTGCTGTACGGCAAGCGGGCGCTGCTCGATGCGATGCCGCCGTTTCTTGGCGGTGGCGATATGATTCGGAGTGTGACCTATGAATCCTCGACCTGGGCGGAGCCGCCGTATCGGTTCGAGGCCGGAACGCCGGCGATCGTCGAGGCGGTCGGGCTTGGGGCGGCAATCGACTATGTCCAGGCGATCGGGTTCGAGTCGATCGCTGCCCATGAGCGTAGCCTGACCGATCATGCCATGGCGGTTCTCGCAGCGATCGAAGGTGTCGAGACGCTGGGTCATGCGCAAGATCGTGGTGGCGTGGTCGCTTTTACGCTCGATGGCGTGCATGCCCATGACGTTGCCACGCTGCTCGATAAACAGGGTATCGCCGTGCGGGCGGGGCATCATTGCGCCGAACCGCTGACGCATCGGCTTGGGCTCGACAGCACGGCGCGTGCCTCGTTCGGCATTTATACCACGCATGCCGAGATCGACAGCCTGGCGGCCGGATTGCGCAGGGTGCAGCAGGTTTTCGGCCGATGAGCGAAACCGACGATCTGTATCAGGCGCTGATCATGGAACGGGCGCGCAGCCCTCATCATACGGGGGGGGTAGACTCGTTCGATGCCGAGGCGGAGGGCGACAACCCGATGTGCGGCGATCGGGTTCGCATCAGGATCAGCTACGATCACGGGCTGGTCGGCGACTTACGCCACGAGACGCGTGGGTGCGCGATTTGCGTGTCGTCTGCGGATCTGATGGGAGATGCAGTCATTGGAAAATCCGGACCGGAGATCGACGAACTCGCTGAGGCGTTCGATGCAATGGTGATCGACGGGCGCGTTCCGGATCGTTCGGATTTCGCCAATTTGCGCGCGTTGGCTGGCGTTCATGCTTACCGGTCCCGGCACCGGTGCGCGATATTGCCTTGGCAGGCATTGAGAGCGGCATTGGGTAGAACGATGGAGTATCAGAATGGATGATCATACGGCCCGATCGGAACCCTTGACGACATGGACGCCCGACGGTGAGACGGCGCCGGCCATCACCGAGGAGGCGGTCATTGCGGCAATCGCAACCGTCTATGATCCGGAAATACCGATCAATATCTTTGAACTGGGTCTGATCTACGCCGTTGAGATTGAGGGGGGGCACGTGAAGGTTGAAATGACTTTGACGGCGCCCGCTTGCCCGAGCGCTCAGGAATTGCCTGAGTCCGTGCGCCTGGCGGTGGGAACTGTGCCGGGTGTGACGGAGGTTGACGTGGAGACCGTGTGGGACCCGCCATGGGATCAATCGCGCATGAGCGATGAAGCTCGTTTGGCATTGAACATGTTTTGAACGGTGATTGTGATGAGCACGATGAATACGACTGAAACACCAAAGCGGCGGAGCCTGCCGCCGCTGATGCAATTGACCGAGGGCGCGGCAAAGCGCTTGAGGCACCTTTACAGCCGCGGCGAGGCCAATAAATTGCTGCGTATTGGCGTCAACACCAAAGGTTGTTCTGGTATGTCGTACCAGATGGACTGGGTTGGGAAAAAATCGTCGACCGATGAATCGGTAACCGATAAGGACGTCACGATTTTAATTGATCGAAAAGCGACTTTGTTTTTGATCGGTACCGTGATGGATTATAAAGAAGACAAGTTCACTTCAGGCTTTACTTTCGAAAATCCGAACGAGAAAGGGCGTTGTGGTTGCGGTGAAAGCTTTCATATCTGAGTGAGTTCGCCGCCTGCGCCGACTGTCTGGAAGAAGCAATTGGGATTGCCCGTGTGGCAGGCCGGACCTGTCTGGTCGACCCGCAGGAGAACGGTATCGCCGTCACAGTCCAAGCGCATTTCAACTAATTTTTGGGTGTGGCCCGAGGTTTCGCCTTTGCGCCAGAGGGCGCCGCGGCTGCGACTATAGTAACAAACTTCGCCGGTTTTCAGCGTTTCGAGAACTGACTCGGCATTCATCCAGGCCAGCATCAACACTTCATGGGTATCGTGTTGCTGTGCAATCGCTGGGATCAGTCCAGCTTCGTTGAACCGTACGGCGGTCAGGATGTCGTGCTTCATTGTGGGCCGTTCGCTTCACCGATGTGCTGCATTTCATCGGCAAGGCAAGGGGGTGAAGCGCAGGCAGCCCGCTGCTGTCCACCCAACACGGTCAATCCCGCATCCAGATCGTTGATAAGGTCATCGACGTGTTCCAAACCAATCTGTAACCGAAGCATTTCGCCACCGAACACGCCGGTTCCCTGGCTACGCGTGATCGTGAAGCTTGTTGGCAGAGCGAGGCTCTCATAGCCGCCCCACGACGCGCCGATGCCGAATAGACGCAAGGAATCGACCATCGCGCACACCGCCTCATAGTCGAACCGTGGCTCGAATACGATGCCAAATAATCCACACGCTCCTGAGAAGTCACGTTTCCAGAACGCGTGACCCGGGCAAGAGGGCAGGGCTGGATGCAGAACACGCTGAACCTCAGCGCGGTCGGCGAGCCATTTTGCGATCCTCAACGCGCTGTTGGCTTGTTGATCGAGGCGAACTTTCAAGGTTCGCGCTCCCCGCAACGCTAGCCAACAATCATCAGGCGATGCGTATTGACCAAGATCGAGGGCCCCCGCCCTGAGCCATGCCCAATCCGACTCGGATGCGACCGTAACGGCCCCCAGAATAATATCAGAATGGCCACCGATATATTTCGTGAGCGCCTGAATCGACACATCGACACCATGATTAAACGGCTGAAAAGTATGAATGCCCCAGGTGTTGTCCATGAACATCTTGGCACCATGCTCATGGGCCACCCGCGCCAGCATCGGTACATCTTGCACCTCAAAGGTGTGGCTACCGGGGCTCTCGGAAAACACTACCTTCGTGTTTGATCGCATCAAAGCGCGCAGGTCCGGCTCAGAGAGCATGGGATCGTAGTACGTCACGGTCACGCCGTAGCGATGCAGAACACTATCGCAGAAACGCCGTGTCGGTCCGTACACCGAATCTGGCATCAGGATATGATCGTGAGATTTCAGAAATGCCAACATTGGAACCGTGATGGCAGCGAGACCGGATGACACGATTTGGCAGTGGGAGCCGCCTTCGATTTGGGTGATCATCGCTTCCAGAGCAAAATGTGTCTCAGTGCCGTACAATCCGTAGATCTCTTCTTGCTCGAGACGCCGCTTGCCAATTTCCCGGCGATCGGCGCAACTCGGGTACAACACAGTCGAGCCACGGACCAGTTTTGGGTTGACGTACCCATGTGATTTTACGGGGCGACGTGAAGCCAGTGTCAGTTTTGTCTCAAATCGATCATTGCTCATGCTGTTCTCTCTATCGGGGTATCGGTCGCGCCACCCCATTCGGCCCATGAACCGTCATAGAGTGCGCCAATCGGCAGACCTGCCCTTGCCAAGCCAAGCGTCAGAACAGCGCCGGTGACACCCGATCCACACATTGTGACAGGTTTTGCGCTCGCGCCCACGCCGCGGGCTTCGAACAATGTCAGCAACGTTGCGGGGTCATGCATCGTCTGATTGGAACGAAGCAAGTCGCTGAACGGCAATGAGATGGCGCCAGGAACATGGCCGCTGCGCATGCCTTGCCGTGGCTCGGCGGCTTCACCTGTAAATCTTGCGTTCGACCGGGCATCGACAACGATTTCGCCTTTGGTATTCAGATTCTGTTCGATGTCGGCGCGGTTGCGGACCATGGCGGCTTGGAAATTCGTCGGAAAAGATCCGGTTGGCTTTAATTCTGCCGGCCCGCTTTCCAGCTTACGGCTTTCGGCTCGCCACTTGGGCAAGCCCATGTCCGAACAATTTGAATAGCCACCAGACCCGCGCTGCGGAGAAGATGCCGCGTTGGTCGTATGCGACGATCATGCTGTCGGTTCCGACTCCGAATTCAGCGACCGTTCGGGCAAATAGGTCTGCGGGAGGCACCATATGGGGGAGAGGATTGGAAGGGTCGGATACAACGTCGAGATCAAGGAAGGCCGCACCTGGAATGTGGCTGTCTAAAAATAGTGCCGCTGCATTATTTGGTTCATTCGGGAGATAGTAGGACGCATCAAAAATGATCGTGTCGGGTTCGTGGCGGCGCTCGTCGAGTTCATCCGTTGAAATAAGCGTATGCATCCGAACACTTTAGCGCGCGGGCGAACGTTTGTCTGCCCGCGCCATTAAGAATTCTAGCTATGCCTTAAGCTATTGGTTCCAACAATGCGCGCATCTGTTTGGCGGCAGCTTGGCCTTTGATCGCATCGCGCCACGTCGCTTCCGCGATGCGTTGATGGGTCATGACCGCGTCTTCGGCGCTCGTGATCATCGCGACCCCAGATTGCGCGTTTGGCGTCGAATCGGTTGGAAACGGATTAATTGCCAGGGATGCACGTTCCCGCGTCCGGAGCAGCATGAACGGACCATTTAATTCGGCGCCCGAAATCAATCCGAACTGCAACCCGATCGGTTCACTTTCCATTAAATCGGTCATGCGCTCCACTTCGTGGCGAGCGACTTCACGGCTCTGCGCTCGCAAGCGATCCGACAGCGGCAGAAGTCCAGCCACGCCGTCCTCAACAAATTTCCGAACAGCGGCGGTCGTGAATATTGCGATGACAGAGGGACGACGAGCGACAAACATGCGCTTTCGAGCGGCGAGTGCACTAAGTACTTGTTCTGCAGCGGTTCGGGCCATGCTACGGTCAAGACCTACCTGCTCCGCATGTTCCTCAAAAATCATCGCCAGCATCGAATCGTATTCATCCGACGTCGTCAAATAACAGATAGGGCCGTATAATTGCAGTATCTGGTCCGCAGTCTCTTCAAGCTGTCGAATTCGTTCAAGATAACCGATTGGCCGGCTATAATACTCTACTCCAATACCGAGCAACGTCAATGGCGAAATTTTTAGCAATTCTGCCAATCGTTTCACAGTATCAAGCTTGATGACCTCGCCTTTTTCGTAGCGATACAGGGCCGCTCGTGAGACACCCAGTCGCGCAGCGATTTCCTCGGCTTTCAACCCCGATTCCATGCGATATGCACGTAATTGCTGGCCGATTTCATTGAAGTGCATCATAGTGTTAACCCCCATTCATGAACCGGGCCGTACCCCGGTATTGTTTCTCGATGTCAACAAGTCCAAAAATCGCTCTAGATAGAAAGTTCAGATATAAAATCAGACAGTTTTCTTAAAATAGTGGCTCTTGTGGCGTTAGCTGTTGATATTGGCTACGAGGGTCTGGTTTGATGTGAGGAGACGATCCATGGACGTGGCAGATTTCGAATCCTGGCTCGG
>NZ_NCJX01000168.1:0-1709 GCF_002282635.1 Acidiphilium sp. 34-64-41
GGCGGCGCCGAGGCGCCAACCTATGCCCAGCTTTATTCGGGAGCATGGGTCCACCCCACATGTAGTGGGTGTCTGACTTAACCGGATAGGCACGGTTTGTTGCATTCGTCCCAAAAATCCGTCAAATGGGTCGATAGTCATCCTGCAACAACGATTTCTGAAGGACTAATGATGTCTGACTCGCAATCCAACAACCAGCTACTGCAACTGACCGCGCAGATTATTGCGGCCCATGTGTCGCATAATTCGGTCACGACGGATATGCTGCCAACCCTCATCCGCGAAGTCTACCAGAGCCTGAGCGGCACCGAAACCCCGGTTGCCGAGGTCAGCGCCCCGCCGGAACCCGCGGTCAATCCGAAGAAATCGGTGTTCAACGATTACATCATCTGTCTTGAAGACGGCAAGAAGCTGAAAATGCTCCGCCGTCACTTGAAATCGGCCTATAATCTGACGCCGGAACAGTATCGTGAACGTTGGCAGTTGCCCGCCGAATACCCGATGGTCGCGCCGAGCTACGCCAAGCAGCGCTCAAACCTCGCCAAGAAAATCGGCCTCGGCACCAAGCCGGCGGCTGCCGTCGCACCGGCGCCGGCCGCACCCGCCACGCGGGGCAAAAAGAGCGCCTGATTATCCGGCGTGGCGTGACCCGATCGTCCCTGGTCGAATATTGAAAAAAGGCCGGTCAGGTTCGACCGGCCTTTTCCTCGTGTAGGCGAAATCGATTTCAGTTCAGGCCGGGTGCGTGGGCCTTTTTCGCTTTGTCGAGTGCTGATTGCAGTTGCTCGAGACTGTACCCGATGCCTTCCTGCGGTGGCAGCGGGTGCTCGGATTTCAGCAGTTCGTTGCGCGCAATCAGGGTGAGGCTGATCGCCCATTTGTAGACATAGACCGCGAGGACCGCCCCGATCATGGGTCCGACGATTGGCACCCACCAATAGCCATGCGGACCGGGGAAGGCGTTCGGGCCCCACCCGGCGACCCAGGTGAACAGCCGCGGGCCGAAGTCGCGCGCCGGGTTGATCGCGTAGCCGGCGTCAACGCCGTACGACATACCGATCGCCGCAACCGCGATGCCGACCAGGAACGGCCCCATGTTCGACTGTGGGCTGAGGTTCAGATTATCCGAGATCGCGAGAATGAACAGCAGCAGGAAAAAGGTGCCGATGATCTGGTCGAGCAGGGCCAGATCCATGTGCGAGCCGAGATATGAGGCGGGGAAGGTGGCGAAGATGCTGAACGTGGTCAGCCCGCCCGAAGCCGCATAGGATGCCACGTGATGCGCCGCGTTCCAGGCATCGATCGCGCGGAAGTAGTCGGCATAGACCAGTGCGGCCCCGGCGAAGCAGCCGGCGACCTGGGCGACCCAGTAGGGCAGGACCTTACGCCAGGGAAAATCGCCCTTCACCGCGAAGGCCAGGCTGACCGCCGGATTGAGATGCGCGCCGGTGACGCCACCGGCAACATAGACCGCCAGAGTGACCGCGAAGGCCCAGCCCCAGGTGATCAGCAGCCAGCCGCCGGCACCATTGAAGATGACGGCGGTGCGGCCCGATTCAGTGAGGCCGACCACCGCCACGGCGACCACGCCGGCACCGAAGGCGATCAGGACGACGCAGCCGAGGAACTCGGCAATCATTTCCGCATAGATCGATGTGGCGCGCCAACCGGATTTGACACCCATGCGTGGTCGCAAAGTGGGTGGTGTG
>NZ_NCJX01000033.1:0-26249 GCF_002282635.1 Acidiphilium sp. 34-64-41
CACACCACCAAGCCCTCTCAGACCCAGCAATACAATCAGTAGCCAAACGCCACCAACGTATCCCTTCCTAGCCTATTCACAAACCTCAAAGAACAAAACTGACGTTGCGGTCTGACCCGCTCCGTCGGTCGCCGCCTCATCAGCGGTGAACGGGCTTCTACGCGCCGCCCCGCCCCCTGTCAACGCCCACCAACGCATTCATTGAAATTTCTGAAAAACGTTGGCCAATACTAGGAATTTCTGAAAACAGGCGGCGCCAAAATGGGCCGGCACCGCCATTTTCACCATCGCAGTTCGGCCATGAGCAGAACGCATGCTCGATGGCATTTACATGACAGAAACAGCCTCAGGCGGCCTCCGCCAAAGCCCCCACAACGGTCAGACCATCCTCGCCGACGCCGACCTTCACAGTCTCGCCGTCGTGGATCGTACCGGCCAGAATCGCACTCGCCAGCCGGTTCTGCAGGCTGCGCTGGATCACCCGCTTCAACGGCCGCGCGCCATAGACCGGATCGTACCCCTCGTTCGCCAGCCAATCCCGCGCCGCCTGGTCGAGCCGCAGCGTAATCTTGCGGTCGGCCAGCAACGCCTCGAGATGGTGCAACTGGATATCCACGATCGTCGCCATATCCGCCCGCTGCAGCCGCCGGAACAAAATGACCTCGTCCAACCGGTTGAGGAACTCCGGCCGGAAATGGCCACGCACCACGCGCATCACCGCCGCTTCGGCCATCATCACATCCTCGCCGTCCGGCTGCGCCGCCAGGATCTCACTGCCGAGGTTCGAGGTCAGGACAATGATGGTATTCTTGAAATCCACCGTCCTGCCCTGACCATCCGTCAGGCGCCCATCGTCGAGCACCTGGAGCAGCACGTTGAACACGTCCTCGTGCGCCTTCTCGACCTCGTCGAACAGAATCACCTGATACGGCCGCCGCCGCACCGCCTCGGTCAGCACGCCGCCTTCCTCGTAGCCGACATAGCCGGGCGGTGCGCCAATCAGCCGGGCAACCGCGTGCTTCTCCATGAACTCGCTCATGTCGATCCGCACCATCGCGCGCTCGTCGTCGAACAAAAACTCGGCCAGCGCCTTGCACGTCTCGGTCTTGCCCACCCCGGTCGGGCCGAGGAACAGGAACGAGCCGATCGGCCGGTTCGGGTCCTGCAGCCCGGCGCGCGCACGCCGCACCGCATCGGAGACCGCGCGCAGCGCCGCCTCCTGCCCCACCACGCGCGCACGCAGCAGATCTTCCATTTTGGTCAGCTTGGCCCGCTCGCCTTCAAGCATCTTATCGACCGGAATGCCGGTCCAGCGCGCCACGACATGCGCGATCTGCTGCTCGGTGACCGCTTCATTCACCATCGCGCCGCCGGCCGTCCCATCGCCCGCGCCGGCCGCGAGCTTGCGCTCCAGATCGGGGATGACGCCGTACATCAGCTCCGATGCCCGGGCCAGATTACCCGCCCGCTGCACCATTTCCATCTCGCCGCGCGCCTGGTCGAGTTTTTCCTTGAGTTTCTGCGTCTCGTTCAGCCGGTCCTTCTCGCCCTTCCAGGCCGCCGACATCGCGTCCGATTTTTCCTCGATCGCCGCGATCTCGCCTTCCAGCCGCCCCAGCCGCTCCTTCGAAGCCGCGTCGTCTTCCTTGCGCAGCGCCTCGCGCTCGATTTTCAGCTGCATCAACCGCCGATCGAGCTCATCCAACGCCTCCGGCTTGCTATCCACCTGCATCCGCAGCCGTGATGCCGCCTCATCGATCAGATCGATCGCTTTGTCCGGCAGGAACCGGTCCGAAATATAGCGGTTCGACAGCGTGGCCGCCGCCACCAGCGCGGAATCCAGAATCCGCACGCCGTGATGCAGCTCGTATTTCTCCTTGATGCCCCGCAGGATCGAAATCGTGTCCTCCACGCTCGGCTCATCGACGAACACCGGCTGAAACCGCCGCGCGAGCGCCGCATCCTTCTCGATGTATTTCCGATATTCATCGAGCGTCGTCGCACCGATGCAGTGCAACGCCCCGCGCGCCAGTTCCGGCTTGATCAGGTTAGAGGCATCCATCGCGCCATCCGCCCGCCCCGCGCCGACCAGCGTGTGCATCTCATCGATGAACAGGATGATCTCGCCATTGGCGGTCTCGATGTCCTTGAGCACCGCCTTCAGCCGCTCCTCGAACTCGCCGCGGAACTTCGCACCGGCGACCAGCGCGCCCAGATCGAGCGACATCAGCCGCTTGTTCTTCAACGCCTCCGGCACATCACCGTTCACGATCCGCAGCGCCAGACCCTCGACAATCGCGGTCTTGCCCACGCCGGGCTCGCCGATCAGCACCGGATTGTTCTTGGTCCGGCGCGCCAGCACCTGGATCGCGCGCCTGATTTCCTCATCGCGCCCGATCACCGGGTCGAGTTTCTGCGCCCGCGCCGCCTCGGTCACGTCGCGCGCATATTTTTTCAGCGCGTCGAAATTCTGCTCGGCATTGGCGCTGTCCACGGTGCGGCCCTTGCGAATATCGGCCACCGCCGTCTCCAGCGCCTGCGCCGAGGCACCTGCCGTCTTCAGCGCCCGCCCAGCGGCAGAATCGCTCGCGGCCAGCGCCACCAGCACGCGGTCCTGGGCGGTGTATTCATCGCCCGCCTTCTGCGCCATGGTCTGCGCGGCATCGAGCACCCGCACCAGGTCGGGCGTAATCTGCGGCTGGCCCGCGCCGGAACCCTGCACTTTCGGCAGTTTCGCAACGGCCGCGTCCACCGCGAACTTCACCGCCGCCGGATCACCCCCGGCGGCGCGGATCAACCCGGTCGCAGCGCCCTCGTCGTCATCCAGAAACGCCTTCAGCAGATGCTCGGGCGTGATGAACTGATGATAATCCCGCACGGCAATGGTCTGTGCGGCCTGAACGAACCCTCTGGCCCGCTCGGTGAATTTTTCAAAATCCATGTCTTGATCCCTTTCAGTCGGCGATCGGGCCGAACCGTCCCTCAATAGGCAACGGCGCGACCTTGCCGATCACAAATGGTTGTAGCATTGATCTCGCTCAAGAGGGGGATTTGATGCGGATCGACACGATGTATCGCTACCCGGTGAAAGGCCTGACGCCGGAGCCGCTGACGCATGCCGAACTCCGCCCAGGCCGCGCGATCGACTGGGATCGCGCCTTCGCCCTCGCCCAGGGCGACAGCCGGTTCGACCCGGCAACCCCGGCGTGGCGCCCGAAAACCGAATTCCTCTGCCTTGCCCGCAATATCGAAGCGGCACAGCTCACCGCGCGATTCGAACCCGCCACCGGCATCCTCACCCTGATCGCGCCGGATGGCGCGGCACTCGATGCCGAACCGCTCACCGCCGCAGGCCGCGCTGCCATCACCGCCTTCATCGCGGGCGCTCTACCCGGTGCCATGCGCGGCACCCCCCAGTTCGTTTACGTCGATGGCCATAGTTTCTGCGATCACGACGGCGCGGTGATCAGCCTGATCGGCATGCCAAGCCTGCAATCGCTCGGCGACGCTGCCGGCGCGCCACGCCAGCCGATGCGCTTTCGCGCCAATCTCTACCTCACCGGTCTCGAACCCTGGGAGGAATTGACCTGGATCGGCCGCACCATCGCGATCGGCGACGCCCGCCTGCGCGTGACCGAACGCATCAACCGCTGCGCCGCCACCTGCGTGAACCCCGAAACCCGGCAGCGCGACGCCAACCCGGTCAAGGAATTGATGGACCATTTCGGCCATGTCGATTGCGGCGTGTTCGCCGAAGTGCTGGAGGGCGGCCGCATCGCGCCGGACGACTCCATCCGGCTGCTGTCATGAGCGCGCCCATCCTGCGTCCCGGCGAGACCGTCTGGCGCCTCGACCACGCGGATCGGATGGCGGTGATCATCGATGGCGCGGCCTATTTCCGCGCGCTCAAGGAAGCGATCCTGTCCGCCCGGCATTCAGTGATGATGATCGGCTGGGATTTCCACACCGGCATCCAGCTCGAACGCGATGGCGAGGCGACGCAGGGTGTGCCGAACCGGCTCGGCGATTTCCTCACCCATGTCGTCAAGCGCAACCCGTCCCTGCACGTCCATGTGCTGCGCTGGGATCTGGCGTTCATGAAAATGCCGATGCGCGGCACCACCCCGCTGATCCTGCTCAACTGGCTCACCTCGCGCCGCATCCATTTCCGGCTCGATGGCAACCACCCCTCCGGTGGCTGCCACCACCAGAAAATCGTGGTGATCGACGACCGCCTGGCCTTCTGCGGCGGCATCGACACGACGGTCGGCCGCTGGGACACCGGCGAGCATATCGACGATGATCCCCGCCGCGACGAACCCGATGGCAAGCGCTACGGCCCCTGGCACGACGTGACCACCGCGGTCGATGGCGATGCCGCCCGCGCCTTGGGCGATCTGGCGCGCATGCGCTGGCTGGCCGCGACCGGCAAGCGGCTCGCCCCACCACCGGCGCGTGCCGAAATTCCCTGGCCGCGCAGCCTGGAACCGCGCATCCGCGACGTCATGGTCGGGATCGCGCGCACCTGGCCAAAAACCGCCGAAATGCCCGAAACCCGCGAGATCGAGGCGCTCTACGTCGCCGCGATCGCCGCGGCGCGCCACACCATCTATCTCGAAAGCCAGTATTTCGCCGCCCCGCGCATCGCCGCCGCCATCGCATCCCGCCTTACCGCGCCGGACAGTCCGGAAATCATCATCATCAACCCCAAACGCGCCGATGGCTGGCTCGAGGAGGAAGCCATGGGCTCCGCCCGCGCCCTGCTGCTGCGCGACCTCAACCGGCTCGACCACGGCGGCCGCCTGCGCTTCGCCACCCCGGTCAGCGCGGGCGATGCGGATATTTATGTCCACGCCAAGGTGCTGATCATCGACGACACCTTGCTGCGGGTCGGCTCGTCGAACATCAACAACCGCTCGATGGGCATCGACACCGAATGCGATCTCGCGATCGAAGTGCCGCACGAGGGTCCGGACCGCGCCGACCTGCGGGCGGCCATTCTCGACGTGCGGGACACGCTGCTTTCCGAGCACCTGGGCACCACTGTCGAGCGCGTCCGCGAGGCCATCGCCGCGCATGGCTCGCTGGTCCGCGCCTACGATGCGCTGCTGCCGGCCGCCGGCCGTCGCCTCGCGCCGTTCGAACCACCACCGATCAACGATCTGGAAGCCAAACTCGCCAAAAGCGGCGCGCTCGACGCGGACAGCGTGGAAGCCATGGCACCGAATTTTCTGCGCGCCCTTCGCCTGATCAACAAACCGCGGCCGAAACACCTCCTCAACCGACTTACGCACCGCACGAAAACAGCTTAATCTCGCGCGATGCTGACCGATCTGCCGAACGTCCTGACCCTGTCGCGGATCGCCGCCATTCCGCTGCTCGTGCTGCTGGTCGCGCTGCGCGACCCGACCGCCGATCTGCTCGCCGCGGCCCTGTTCACCCTCGCCGGCATCACCGACTGGCTGGACGGGCGCCTTGCCCGCACCCGCCGGCAGCTCTCCAACCTCGGCCGCATGCTCGACCCGATCGCCGACAAACTCCTGGTCGGCGCCACGCTGATGCTGCTGGTCGGATTCCACCTGCTGCCGGCGTTCGGCATCTACCCCGCCATCGTGATCATGCTGCGCGAAATCCTGGTCTCGGGCCTGCGCGAATATCTCGCGGGCATCAGCATCGGCCTGCCGGTCACCAGGCTCGCAAAATGGAAAACCGCCGCCCAGATGGGCGCGCTCGGCGTGCTGCTGCTGGGCGATCAGGGCGCTGCGATCCTCGGCATCGGCGGCTTTCCCGCAACCGATATCGGCGGCGTGCTGATCTGGCTGGCCGCGATCCTGACGCTGATCACGGGCTGGGATTACCTGAACGCCGGGCTGCGGCATCTCATTCAACCCGATCCTGCGCCCTGATCTTGGACGGACGAGATCAGGCAAAGAAAGTCTTCTTTTTTGTGAACAAAAAAGCAGCAAAAAAAACTTCACTCATCTGGGCCCGTGCCCCAAGGTCAAAAAGTTTTTTGCGTCTTTTTTACAAAAAAGAAGCCTTCCCTTCAGACTGCTCCTGAAAATGTCAAATAACGTAACACCAAGACCCGTCCTCGCCCTGGTCGGCTGGTCCGGCAGCGGCAAGACCACCCTGCTGACATCGCTCATCCCGCTCCTCACCGCGCGCGGCCTGATCGTCTCGACGCTGAAACACGCCCATCACAAGGTCGACCCCGACCAGCCAGGCAAGGACAGCCATCGCCACCGCATGGCCGGCGCGACCGAGACCATGCTGGCCACGCGGGACCGTTTCGTGCTGTTTCGCGAGCATCGCAGCGAGGACGAACCCGATCTCGCCATGCTGCTGGCCCGCATGGCTCCAGCCGATCTCTACCTCGCCGAAGGGTTCAAATCGGCCCCGGTCGACAAACTCGAAATCCACCGCCCCGCGCTCGGCAAGCCGCCACTCTGGCCCGATTTCGAACACGTTATCGCCGTCGCGAGCGATGCGGCGCTGCCCGATTGCCCCCTGCCGGTGCTCGATCTCGCATCGCCGACGGCTGTCGCGGCATTCATCGTCACCCGTCTCGGCTTGAGATCGGGCAGTAATCCGGCGCATAACAGCATCAGCGGCTTCTGAAGGAATCAACACGATGCGGCGTGGCTCCCGATCCATCACGATGAAAACACTCTCCAGACCCCTGACCCTCGCGGTTCCCGGCGCCATGGCGCTCCTGCTGTCCGGCTGCGCCGGCGTCGGCAATTACCTCGGCAGCACGCTCAATCCATTCGGCGATCCCAACGCTCCGAAGGGCTACGCGCTGAACATGCAGCGCGCCCGCGGCAACGATGTGGCGGTTGCTCCCATCCTGCCGCAAGCGGGCGATGTCTGGCCCGGCCCGGTCCGCCCGGTGCCGACCCTGAGCGACATCCAGCAGCACATGAACACCCCGCTCGGTCAGGAGTTCCAGAACGAGTACGGCCGGAAACCGACCGGCACCAACGCCTATTCCGTGCCGGAGGGCGGCATGGCCACGCCCGAACCCCACGCAAATAGCGGCCCGAACGCCGGCACCACCAAATTTGGCGGCTACGGCCATGCCGTGAACGGCAGTTCCACCTCACCCGGCAGCGCCCAGAGCGCGCTGCCCAACGAACCGGCCGCACCCGCCACCACGCCGACCCCGGCCAAGACCATCGGCAGCGGCAAGCAATTCGCGGTCGGCCAGACGCTGATGGGCCCGACCGGTCCGGCCGGCGTCGTCAGCGGATCGAGCAACGGCCGCTACCAGACCGTCGCCCCGATCAATGGCGGCGGCGGCGGCATCCTGATCCCGAACGGCAACGGCACCGCCACGCTGATCCAGCCCAACGGCCAGGTCGTCACCGTGCAGGGGCAATAGCCCTGCCGTGAAAATCCTCTATTTCGCCTGGTTGCGCGAGCGGATCGGCCACGCCGAAGACACGATCGATCCGCCCGACAGCGTCACCACGATCGGTGAGATGACCGAGTATCTGGCCGGCCTCAGCCCCGCCCACCAGCGCGCCTTTGCCAACCGCGATGCCATCAAGACCGCGCTCGATCAGGTGTTCGCGCCGCCCGAGACACCCCTGGGCGATGCGCGCGAACTCGCCTATTTCCCGCCGTTCACGGGCGGCTGACCATGCCGCGGATCATCGTCGGGCCCGCCGATTTCGATCCCGGCACCGCGCTGGCCACGCTGGAGGCCGATGCCGGCGCCGTCGCCAGCTTTATCGGCATCGTGCGCGGCATCGCCGATAACCGGCCGCTCACGGCCCTCACGCTGGAACACTACCCCGGCATGACCGAACAGGCCCTGGCCACCATCGCGAATACCGCAATGACCCGCTGGCGCCTGCTCGACTGCCTGATCATCCACCGCACCGGCCGGCTCGAACCCGGTGCGCGCATCGTGCTCGCCGCCGCCGCCAGCGCTCATCGGGGCGATGCGATCGAGGCGATGACTTTCCTGATCGACTGGCTGAAAACCGACGCCCCGTTCTGGAAACACGAAGAGTTCCGCGACGGCACCGCACGCTGGATCGCGCCGCGCGAGACCGACCAGAGCGCGCGGGATCGCTGGACCGCACCGTAAAAGGCCACGCCAGCCAGCGCGGGCCTGGTATTTCCGCTCAAGCCGAAACCCTGCGAACCCGCCCGCGATCCAACCGGCGACCGTGACGCAGCCCGATGGCAGACGCCTCAGGCGTCCGGCTGCGCCCCATCGCGCCCGGAACCCAGCAGTTTTGTTGCAGAACCCAACTATCAGATAATTTCACGACAACAGTATCAAATACTAGATATAATAATATTATTTCAACAATTACTATCAAATTAAAATTATTTTGTTGACGGCTACGTCTTTCGGTTGTATTGATTGATCATATTAACCGGGGGTTGTGATGAAAATACTCATTTTTGGGCATATACTCGATAATAAAGACATCATGACGATGTTCTTCAAATCGAAACTCGTCGTCGTCGATGAAACCGCGGAGTCCGAGGAAGCACTCGATCTCGTGAGGTTCTACGATTACGATGCCGTTCTGCTGCGCCTCGCGGACACGCGGTCCACCGAAATCGAATTGATCCGCCGCCTGCGGATCGGCGGCCTGCGCTGCCCGATCGTCGCGGTGGCGCACAGCCTCGGCGAATCAAGCCGCCTGCGGGTGCTCGAAGCCGGCGTCGACGATCTGATCGTCAACGCGACCTCACAGGAGGAAATCTTTCTCCGCGTGCAGAATCAGGTTCGCCGCAGCCGCGGCTTCCAAAGCCCATCCCTCGTGATCGGCAATGTCCAGATCAACATGAACGCGAAAAAGATTTTCGTGGGCGACATCGAGGTCAGCCTCACCAAAAAAGAATACCAGATCGTGGAAATCCTCGCCCTGCGCAAAGGCTGCGTTCTCAGCAAGGAAGCGATCCTCGATCACCTCTACGGCGGGCTCGACGAGCCCAACCCCAAGATCATCGATGTGTTTATCTGCAAGATCCGCAAAAAACTGCTGGCGCTCGGCGCGGATGAACTGATCGAGACCAACTGGGGCCGCGGTTATCTGGTTGTCGAAAAACGCAGCCCCGACTATGCGCCGCAAGCCAATCCGGCCGAGCCGGTCGAGCAGGATGACGCGCGGCTGCGCACCGGAATGTTCCTCAGGGTCGGGACGTGATCATGTCCCAACCCTGGGTCACGGCCCTGGAGGTCTCAGTCCGCGCTATCGACTACGGCTGGCTTGGCGTGAATCTCAGCCATCTTCTGCTCGACATGGCGCGAAAACACGAAATCCGCCGGGCGCTGATGATCGAGCGGAATATCTGCCGCCATCGCGCCCTCGGTCTTGATCCCCTGGATCGCCAGCTTGACCATTTTCCACGGCCGCTTGACCGAATCGACCACCGCCGTCGCCTCGAAACCGGAATGGACCATGCAATCGGCGCATTTCTCATAATTGCCGACGCCGTATTTATCCCAATCCGTCGACTCCATCAGCTCCTTGTAGGTCTTGGCGTAACCTTCACCGAGCAGATAGCAAGGCCGCTGCCACCCGAACACGTTGCGCGTCGGGTTGCCCCATGGCGTGCATTTATACGTCTGATTCCCCGCCAGGAAATCGAGGAACAGCGGTGACTGGTTGAACTTCCACGCCTGGCCGCGCGCCTTGCGCTCCTTGCCGTGGCGGAAAATCGCGCGGAACAATTCCTTGGTGCGCTGACGATTCAGGAAATGCTCCTGGTCCGGCGCCCGCTCATAGGCATAGCCCGGCGAGGTCATCACGCCATCGACCCCGATTTCATTGACGGTATCCAGAAACCCGGCAACCCGCGCCGGATCGGTCCCGTCGAACAGCGTGCAATTGATCGAAACCCGGAAGCCCTTGGCCTTCGCGAGCTTGATCGCGGCAACCGCGCGCTCGTACACGCCTTCCTGGCTCACGGCATTGTCATGCATCTGCTTGTCGCCATCCAGATGAATGTCCCAGCAGAAATTCTTGTGCGGCTTGTACTGGTCGATCTTTTTCTCCAGCAGGAGCGCATTCGTGCACAAATAAATGAACTTGCCGCGCGCGAGAATCTTCTCGACGATCTCCGGCATCTCCTTATGCAACAGCGGCTCGCCACCGGCGATCGCCACCACCGGCGCGCCGCACTCATCGACCGCCTCGAGCGCATCCGCCACCGAAAGCCGCTGGTTCAGGATGGGTGCCGGATAATCGATCTTGCCGCAGCCCGAGCAGGCCAGATTGCAGCGGAACAACGGCTCAAGCATCAGCACCAGCGGATAACGCTTCCGCCCCGTCAGATGCTGCTTGAGCACGTAAGACCCGACCTTGATCGCCTGATTAAGCGGCACGCCCATAAGATAACTCCTGAAACCCTTAAACTGAATAGACGACGTCAAAACCGGACGTTTAGTCGTCGCTCACTTCACTCGGCAGCTTGAACCGCACGTCTTCCGGCGTACCGGCCAGCATTTCGACCTCGATCGGCCCAAACCGCCTCAACCCTTCGAGCACGCCGCGCACCAGCACCTCCGGCGCCGAAGCACCCGCGGTCACACCCACCACCGAAATGCCCTCGAACCACGCGGCATCCAAATGACCGGCATCGTCGATCAGATACGACGGCCGGCCGAGCTCGGCGCCGATCTCGCGCAACCGGTTCGAGTTCGACGAATTGCGACTGCCGACCACCAGGATCAGCTCGACCTGCTCGGCCAGATGCCGCACCGCTTCCTGGCGGTTCTGCGTCGCGTAGCAAATATCGCGCACATCCGGCCCGGTAATGGTCGGGAAACGCGCGGTCAGCGCCGCGATGATCCCACGCGTGTCATCCACCGACAGCGTGGTCTGCGTGATATAAGACAGCATAGCCGGGTTTTCGACCGTCAGCGTCGCCACGTCCTCGACCGTTTGCACCAGGTACACCTGGCCATCGATCTGCCCGATCGTGCCCTCAACCTCGGCATGGCCGGCATGCCCGATCAGAATGATCTCGCGCCCCTGCCCGGCGTAACGCCGCCCCTCGGAATGGACCTTGGCCACCAGCGGGCAGGTCGCGTCGATCACCGGCAGCGAACGATCGCTGGCCGCCTTCTGTACCTTCCGGGCCACGCCATGCGCCGAAAACACCGTGATCGCACCATCCGGCACCTCACTGATCTCATCGACGAACACGGCTCCGCGCGCGCGCAAATCCTCGACCACATGCCGGTTGTGCACAATTTCGTGACGCACATAAATCGGCGGCCCAAACTTCACCAAGGCGCGCTCGACAATCTCGATCGCCCGCTCCACCCCGGCGCAAAACCCGCGCGGCTGCGCCAGAACCACCTTCATGGCAGGCACCACACCGGCAGCAGCGTCGGACCCCGCCTGGGTCAGTTCAGTCGAAGTCAGGGACATATCCATCGAGCTGACGCCCTTTCGTGATCCGTGGGAATATCAGAGTCGCCGCCAGGATCCGGCGCGATCTCATCGCATAGACACGGCCAGACTAAGTCATCGCCCCGCGATTCCGCAAGGCCCGCTGCCGCAACGCAGCGTGAACCGCCACACGCCCGCCATCCCTGTGGCGAATATGCCATGCTCGCCCGCCATTCCACCCCCCCGGTTTCATTCCCGCGCGGTTCGGCTTATGTCTGTCTCTAATAAGAGCCTGACTCCCGCACCGGTGCTCTTGCGTCATCCGCCCATCGATGGTCGGACAGACAACCCCGGCGCTGAGCAGACGGATCGTAAAGGACGTAACATGATGGCACATTACACAAGCGATCGTTCGGAGTTCCACACCGAGGGCCGCGCCTGATGCCGCCCCGCACCCCATTGCTGGACCGCATCAACATCCCCTCCGACTTGCGCAACCTCTCCGGCGAGCAACTCCGCCAACTGGCCGATGAACTCCGCGCCGAAACGATCGACACCGTTTCCGTCACCGGCGGCCATCTCGGCGCGTCGCTTGGCGTCGTCGAACTCACCGTCGCCATCCATGCGGTGTTCGACACCCCGCGCGACCGGCTGATCTGGGATGTCGGCCACCAGACCTACCCCCATAAAATCCTCACCGGCCGGCGTGACCGCATCCGCACCCTGCGCCAGCCCGGCGGCCTGTCCGGCTTCACCCGCCGCTCGGAGAGCGAATACGACCCGTTCGGCGCCGCGCATTCCTCCACCTCGATCTCGGCCGGTCTCGGCATGGCGATCGCGCGTGATCTCAAGGGCGATACGCCCCAGCGCAACGTCATCGCCGTGATCGGCGATGGCGCGATGTCCGCCGGCATGGCGTATGAGGCGATGAACAACGCCGGCGCCAGCAAATCCCGCCTGATCGTGGTGCTGAACGACAACGACATGTCGATCGCCCCGCCGGTCGGCGCCATGAGCGCCTACCTCTCGCGCCTGATCTCCTCGCGCAGCTTCCTGTCACTGCGCGATTTCGCCGCCCGCATGGCCAAGCGCTTCCCCCGTACCCTGGAACGCACCGCCAAGCGCGCCGAGGAATACGCCCGCGGCATCCTCACCGGCGGCACCCTGTTCGAGGAACTCGGCTTTTATTATGTCGGCCCGATCGACGGTCACAATCTCGACCATCTGCTGCCGGTCCTGCGCAACCTGCGCGATGCCGAGGGCGAGGAACCGATCCTGCTGCACGTCGTCACCCAAAAGGGCAAAGGCTACGCGCCCGCCGAAGCCTCGGCCGACAAATACCACGGCGTCTCGAAGTTCAACGTCGTCACCGGCGAACAGGCCAAGGCCCCACCCGGCCCGCCGTCCTACACCAAAGTTTTCGCCACTGCCCTGATCGCCGAGGCCGAGGCCAACCCGAACATCGTCACCGTCACCGCCGCCATGCCCGGCGGCACCGGGCTCGATGCGTTCGGCAAGCGCTTCCCCGCCCGCACCTTCGATGTCGGCATCGCCGAGCAGCACGCCGTCACCTTCGCCGCAGGCATGGCGACCGAAGGCATGGCACCGTTCTGCGCGATCTATTCCACCTTCCTGCAACGCGGCTACGACCAGGTGGTCCACGACGTCGCGCTGCAATCCCTGCCGGTCCGCTTCGCGATGGACCGCGCCGGCATGGTCGGCGCCGATGGCGCAACCCATGCGGGCGTGTACGATCTCGCATACCTCGGCTGCCTGCCCGGATTCGTGATCATGGCGCCGTCCGACGAGGTCGAACTGATGGATTGCGTCGCTACCGCCGCCATCATCGACGATCGTCCCTCCGCCTTCCGCTATCCGCGCGGCGAGGGCATCGGCCTCGAACTGCCGGCCCGCGGCACGCCTTGGGAAATCGGCAAGGGCCGCATGATCCGCGAGGGCAGCAGCGTCGCCATCCTCGCGCTCGGCCCGCGCCTGCACGACGCGCTGAAAGCCGCCGATGAACTCGCCGCCCGTGGCTTTCCCACCAGCGTGGCCGATGCCCGCTTCATGAAACCGCTCGACACCGCGTTGATCGACCAACTCGCCCGCCACCACGAAGTGCTGATCACCATCGAGGACGGTGCCGCCGGCGGTTTCGGCGCCGCCGTCGCGCATCACCTCGCCTGGTCCGGCGCGTTCGACCACGGTTTGCGCTTCCGCCCGATGACCCTGCCCGACCGCTATATCGATCACAACACCCCGGCCGCCCAGCTGATCGATGCCGGGCTGACCGCCAAGGATATCGTGGCGCACGCGCTCGCCGCCCTCGGCCGCAGCGGTCATAGCGAAAAAACGCATGGCTCGGTCGCAATTCCGGCACAGTGATCCCATTATCTATGGGTATGAAACGCCGTATTCTCATCGCAGCACCGCTCCTCGCGGCGCTGCCCCTGGTGGCTCCGTCGGTACGCGCTGCTGCCACGGATGCCGCATCGATTGCCGCCCCGGTCACCGCGCTCGATCGCGCCCTGATCACCACAATGAAGTCCGCCAGCGCGGGTGCCAGCTTCATGACGCGCTATACCGCGCTCAAGCCGGTGGTCGAGCAGAGTTTCAACCTGCCGGTCATCCTGGAAACCTCGGCCGGCCTGCTCTGGTCGCAAATTCCCCCGGCCCAGCAGACCGAGTTGCAGACGCTGTTCACCCAATACACCGTCGCCAGCTACATCAGCAGCTTCAGCGGCTACGGCGGCCAAAAATTCGAAACCCTGCCCGGCAGCCGCAGCGTCGGCGCCAGCCGCGTCGTCACGACCGATCTGATCGCGCCGACCGGCCACAAGACCAAGCTCGCCTATGTCATGAGCCCGGCCGGCAGCACCTGGAAAATCACCGACGTCCTGTTTGAAGGCACCATCAGCAAGGTCGCGACCCAGCGTTCGGATTTCGGCAGCCTGATCGAGCCGGGCAATGCCACCAAACTGATCGCCGCACTCAAACAGAAGGTCACCGCCCTGTCCGGCGGTGCGCTGCATGGCTGAGCAGGGCCGCGCGCCGGGCCTGCTCCGAGTCTGATCATGGTCGCCGTGCTGCCCGCGCTGGCGGATGCGCTCTGCCTCGCAGGCCTCGCCCAGCAGGCGATCGGTGCCAGCCTGATCAAAACCAGCCCCCCCACACCGTCGAGCGGCAACCACCCTGCCATCACCCTGCTGAAACCGCTGTACGGCACCGAACCCCTGCTCGAAGCCGCCCTGGAATCATGCTTCCTGCTCGATTATCCGAAATTCCAACTGGTGTTCGGCGCCGCAGACCCCACGGACCCCGTGCTTGCCATCATCGCCGCCTTGCGCCGACGCTACCCGCAGGTCGATGTCGCGGTCATCACCGGCCCCACCCCGCCCGGCCGCAACCGCAAGATCGCCAATCTGATCGCGATGCTGCCGGCCGCGAAACACGATCTGCTGGTGATCTCGGATGCCGATATCCACGCCAGGCCCGACTACCTCACCGCCATCGCAGCCGCGACCAACGCGACGAACACCGGCCTGATCACCTCGTTCTACACCGGCCTGCCGGCGAGCCCCGCCCTGCCCGCCGTGCTTGGCGCGATGCAGATCAACCATCAATTCCTCCCCGGTGCCGCCATCGCGCGCGCGCTCGGCCGGCGCGATTGCCTGGGTGCCACCATGGCGCTCAGCCGCGCGACCCTCACCGCGATCGGCGGCCTGCCTGCCCTGCTCGACCATCTGGCCGATGACAACGTGCTCGGCCAGCGCGTCCGCGCCATCGGCCAGCCGATCAACCTCGCCCGCACCATCCCCGCCACCAGCGTCACCGAATCGACGTTCAGGGCGCTGATTCGCCACGAGTTGCGCTGGGCGCGCACCATCCGTGCGCTGGTGCCCGGCGCCTATTGGGGGCTGATCGTGCAATTCCCGCTGTTCTGGGCGCTGGCCGGTCTGGTCCTGGCCGATTTCGCAACCTGGGCCTGGATTGTCCTCGCCCTCGCCGCCGGGCTGCGCTATGCGCTCGCCCGCCATCTCGAGCGTCGCCTGGGCCTCGCCGGCGGTGGCGCGAAATCCCCAACCCTTGCCAAAACCGCCGCGCCATGGCTTTTCCTCTTGCGCGACGGTCTTTCGGCGATCATTTTCGTGGCCAGTTTCTGGAGCGATACGGTCGATTGGCGGGGCCAGACGCTGCACGCCGATTCCGGCCGCAGCAACGGCGCGTTTTCCCCGGCAGCCAGTCCGGTACATGAGTTAGGATCGAAGCGATGATGAAGACCCTGTTCCTGCAACCCCCGTCGTTCGACGGGTTCGATGGCGGCGCCGGCTCGCGCTACCAGGCCAAACGCGAAATCCGTTCGTTCTGGTTCCCCACCTGGCTGGCCCAGCCCGCCGCGCTGATCCCCGGCTCGAAACTGATCGACGCGCCGCCGGCCAATCTCGGCATGGCCGATGTGCTGCCCCATTCCAACGCGGCCGATCTGGTGATCATCCATACCTCGACCCCGTCGTTCGCCAACGACGTCAAGGTCGCCGCCGCCATCAAGGACGCCAACCCGCGCGTCATCATCGGCATGATCGGCGCGAAGGTCGCAGTGCAGGCGCAGGAAAGCCTCGAGCGTGGCACCCCGGTCGATTTCGTCGCCCGCAACGAGTTCGACTTCACGATCAAGGACATCGCCGAGGGCAAGCCCTTCGCCGAGGTCGATGGTATTTCCTACCGCGATGCCACCGGCGCCATCATCCACAACAAGGATCGCGCGATCCTCGAAAACATGGACAGCCTGCCCTTCGTGTCGGATGTCTACAAGCGCGACCTGCGGATGGAAGATTATTTCATCGGCTATCTGCTGCACCCCTATGTCTCGCTCTACACCGGCCGCGGCTGCAAATCGCGCTGCACCTTCTGCCTCTGGCCGCAAACCGTCGGCGGCCACCGCTACCGTACCCGCTCGGTCGAACACGTCATCGCCGAGGTCAAGCAGATCCAGCGCGACTTCCCGCAGATGAAGGAATTGTTCTTCGACGACGACACCTTCACCGATAACCTGCCCCGCGCCGAAGCGATCGCGCGCGAGCTCGGCAAGCTCGGCGTCACCTGGTCGTGCAACGCGAAGGCCAACGTGCCGCGCGACACGTTGAAAGTGCTGGCCGACAATGGCTTGCGCCTGCTGCTGGTCGGCTATGAATCCGGCAATCAGCAGATCCTGCACAACATCAAAAAAGGCATGCGGATCGAGGTCGCCCGGCAGTTCACCAAGGATTGCCACGATCTCGGCATCAAGATCCACGGCACCTTCATCCTCGGCCTGCCCGGCGAATCCCAGGAGACCATCCGCGAGACCATCCAATTCGCCAAGGACATCAACCCCCACACCATCCAGGTCTCGCTGGCCGCGCCCTATCCGGGCACGTTCCTGTACGACCAGGCGGTGGAAAACGGCTGGCTCGACGTCGCCAACGCCGAATTGATCGACGATCACGGCATCCAGATCGCACCGCTGCACTACCCCAACCTGAGCCACACCGAGATTTTCGAAGGCGTCGAGATTTTCTACCGCAAATTCTACTTCCGCGCACCGAAGATCATGTCGATCCTCAACGAAATGGTCCGCAGCCCGCAGATGATGAAGCGCCGCCTGCGCGAAGGCGTCGAGTTCTATCAGTTCCTGCGCGAGCGCCACGCTGCCTGAACCGACCTCCGTCGTCTACTCGGCCGATGATTTCGGCCTGACCGAGAGCGTCAACGAAGCGGTCGAAATCGCCCATCGGGATGGCTGCCTCACCCAGGCCAGCCTGATGGTCGCGGCCCCGGCGGCGGCGGATGCGGTGGCGCGCGCGCAGCGCCTGCCCGGTCTCGCGGTCGGCCTGCATCTGGTGCTGGTCGATGGCGATTCCATCCTCGGCCACGCGGCCCTGCCGCATATCACCGGCCCGGACGGACGGTTCGGCACCGATCAGGTGGCGCGCGGCCTTCGCTACTTCGCCTCACCCGCCGCGCGGCGCGAACTTGCACGCGAAATCCGCGCCCAGTTCGAGGCGTTCCGCGCCACCGGCCTCGCGCTGCACCACGCTGACAGCCACAAGCACATGCACCTGCACCCCACGGTTGCACGCCTGATGATCACGATCGGCCGCGAATTCGGCCTCACCCGCATCCGCGTTCCCGCCGAGCCGCCCGCCGTGCTCGCCGCCTGCGGCGAGACACCGACGCTGGGGGACCGCGCACTGCACGCCTGGTCCAGCGTGCTGCGGTATCAGGCCCGCAGCGCCGGCCTGGCCAGTGCTGATCACGTGTTCGGCATCAAATGGTCCGGACAGATGACCCAGGACAAGCTCCGCATCCTACGCGCCCATCTGCCCGCAGGCTCGAGTGAAATATATTTCCATCCCGCCACATGGCAGGATACGTCACTCGCCCGGCTGATGCCCGGCTACCGCCACGCGGATGAACTGCAAGCCCTGCTGGCGCGTTAAGAGTCTGGTTGCGTCTTCGTGAGTCGGCAGGCTATTGCGCCATATCTCAAACCAGTCTCACCCATAAGGACGTTAATATTATTTTGAGAAAATTGTTGATAAAACTCGCCACGTATCGCCAATCATAATTTTTTCACTTGAAAACACGCTATAGTTGTAATAGAGGTGACAGAACTGAAACCTTAGAGCACTTACTTGCCGTTAATTTTCGCAACCTAGAACTCGACATCGCCTGGTTGGGTACAATTTCAAGGAGAGTTTTGTGGCAGTCTCACAATCTGCGACCGGTATCGTCTCGGTCACCCCATCCTATTCCGCTGCGCCGTTCAGCTTCGATGTGGCGGCAGGCATGGTTACATCGGTCCAGGACGCGCTGGCGCAACTCACGGCCCTGGTTGACGCGAACTCGATTTACGAACCCGTCACGGCCAACACAATCACCCTCGGCGCCGATGGCACCACGAGCTCTTCGATCCCGGCGCAAGTGACGTCCGCTACAACAGCCGAATTCATCTACATGGGCGGCAGCGTTAGCGGCGCCGGCAGCACGGTCAGCCTGCCGACCCAGACCAGTCGCGGCTTCGCCGGCCTGATCTTCACCTTCGCGGGCAGTGAGACGGTCACCGGCGGTGCCGGCAAGAACGAAGTCATCATGACAGGTGCCAACACCAACCTCACCTTCGACCCGCTCGGCGGCGCCGGGGGCGTCAGCACCATCTACGCCGGTGGCGGCAACAACAACTTCACGCTCGATGGCATCAACTATACCGTCGAAGTCACCAGCGGGAGCAACACGATCACCGCGGCGCTGAACAACGGCGCCTCGAACAGCTACAACACCATCTCCACCGGCGGTGGCAACAATCTGATTATGCTCAATGCTGGCACATCCACCGTTACCTCGGGCGGCACCGATCACGTCAAGATCGCCGATGCCGGCAATTTCGTGACCGTGACCGGTAACTCCCTGATTGGAATGACCACCACCTCGTCAAGTAACGCGGTTATGGCCACCGGCAACGATACGGTGAACATGGGCGGCACCGAAGATTCCGTCACCGCCGGCGGATCGACCAAGGTCAACGTCTTCGGCAATCTGAACTCAATCGACATGACTAACGGGTGGCAAGCAGAAGTGCTGGGCAACGCCAATACCATCACCAGCAGCAGCAACGCCGCGATTGCCGTTTTCGGTCAGGCCAATTTGGTCGACGCAGGCCCGACCGGCGTCTTCTACGCCTATGGCAGCGGCAACACGATCAATGCCGTCGGGGCGGATACCGTGATGGGGAACGGCAGCAATAACACGATCAATGTCGCCGGCGGCGGCGTCGTCTTCGCCGCGGGGACCGGTGACTCGATCATCGCCTCCTCGTCCAGCAGCGCCTTCGTCGTCCTGGGTGGCACGGGTGCTACCGATTTCGCAACGCTCTCTGGTTCTTCGCTCGGCTACGCCGCGGGCGGCGCGGCAATCGATGCGACCAACGGGACCGCCATGATCCTCGCATCCGGCAGCAACACCGCAACCCTCAGCGGTGGCTCGGTGGCAATTGTCGCGACCGGTGCCGACACCATCGTCGCGACCGGCTCCGCCTATGTGTATGGCGGCGCCGGCACGATCGATTTCGTCGGCGGCACCGGTTACAGCCTGATCGAACAGGGTAGCGGCGCGGTCACCGCAACCGCCGGTTCGGGGGGCATCAACGCCCATGGTGGCACCAGCGGCGGCAATTCGTTGGTCGGCGGTGCTGGCAGCAACACTCTCTACGCCGAAGGCACCGGCAGCACCCTGATCGGCGGCTCCGGCACCAACAATCTGTTCGCCGCCGCCGGTGCCACCACAATGGTCGGCGGCACCAACGCCACGCTGAACAATTTCGAATTCACCGCCAACACCGCCGGCAGCACGGATGTGGTCAGCGGCTTCAACGCCACCACCGATAAAATCACCCTCGGCTCCGGCGTCACCGTCACCAACCAGACCGTCAACAGCGGCGGCCTGAGCCTCACCCTCAGCGATGGCACCAAAATCTCGGTCCTCGGCGTTGCCAACACGCTCACGTCCAACACCAGCGGCTCCAGCACGATCCTCACCTGACCGCACGATCCAGACCCTCGGAAAACCGTTCGGCCCCAACCGGCCGGACGGTTTTTTTGTGATCAAAGTCCCGCCGCCACACCAACGCTTGAAACCTCCCGCCATCCGGGCCTAGTCACCCGCATGACCAAGGTCGCGCATCGCTTCGGCCGTTCCGGCTTCGGCACCACCCCGGCCGCCTACGCTCATGCCCGGCCAAACTACCCGCAAGACCTCTACGATACGCTTGCCACCCGCTGCGGCCTCGGCCCCGGCAGCCGCGTGTTCGAAATCGGCCCCGGCACCGGCACCGCCACCGCGGCCATCCTCGCCGCCGGTGTCGCCCACATCCGCGCGATCGAACCCGACCCCCGCCTCGCCGCGCATCTCCGCCAAACCCTGCCCAACCCCACCCTGACCATCGAACAAGCCCCGTTCGAACAAGCCAGCCTCCCCGCCGCCACGTTCGACCTCGGCATCGCCGCCACCTCGTTTCACTGGGTCCGCCAGCGGCCCGGCCTGCGCAAAGCCCACGCCGCGCTGAAACCAGGCGGCTGGTGGGCCATGTGGTGGACCCATTTCGGCAGCGGCACCGACGATGAGTTCCAGGCCGCCACCGCCCATCTGTTCGCCTCCATCCAGCCACAACCCGGCCGAACGAAGCCCCGCCCGCCGTTCGACCTCGATCACGCCGCCCGCCTGCACGACCTCGCCACCGCCGGCTTCACCAGCCCGCAGGCCGATACGTTCACCGCAACCGCGCTCTACGACACCGCAAGGCTGGTCACCCTCTACCGCGATTTCTCCGTCATCCAGGCGCTCGCGCCCGCCGCCCAGGCCGATTTCCTCGCCGAAATCGCCCGCATCGCCGACCACTCCTTCGCCGGCCACATCGAACGCCGCTTCACGACAACGCTTTACACAGCCCAGCGACCGCATCGCCAATCACCACCAGATCCTCTGGCCGCGACAGCCGGTGCCCGCCATCCTTGATCAGGATCACCTGCACATCGCGCGCCGTCAGGCACGCGGCGAGCCGCAGGCTGGTCTGCCACGGCACATCGTCATCCATCTGCCCATGCACCAGCCGCACCGCCCCCTCGAACGCGATCGGCGCACGCAGCACAAGCTGGCGCACCCCGTCATCGAGCAACCCCGCGCTCATCATGGTCGGCGGCCCATAGGCGCTCGGCATCGCCAGCACACCGTCACGCGCCAGCGCCTGCCGCGCCGCATCGCTCAGCGCCGGACGGATCAGATCCTCGGTAAAATCCGGCGCCGCCGCAATGCCGACCATTCCGCTCACCCGCGCCCCTAGCCAGCGCAGCAGCAACAGCATGATCCAGCCGCCCATCGAAGAGCCGACCAGCACGATCTCACCCTCCGGCACCACCGCCGCAATCACCGCATGCGCATCCGCCGCCCACCGGCCGATCGTGCCATCCTCGAACCGCCCGCCCGATGCGCCATGCCCGGAATAATCCAGCCGCAGCATCGCCTGCCCGCGCGCCGCACAGGCATCGCGCAAAAACAACGCCTTGCTGCCCTGCATGTCCGAGGCAAACCCCGGCAGAAACACCAAAGTCGGCCCCGCCCCCGGCAGATGCGCATAGGCCAGCGCCACCCCACCCGCCTCGATCCTGCCCACCACTTCCGTCATCACACTCTCCCCTTGCCGCGCCCGCCATGGTAACGCCGCCGTCGCACAGCAGGTGAGATATGGCCAAACCGTCCGACTACGCGATTCTACAGGTTCTGCCCCAACTGGAAACCGGCGGCGTCGAGCAGGTCGTCGTCGAACTGACCGAAGCGGTCGCCCGCACCGGTGCCCGCGCCCTGGTCGCGAGCCTGCCCGGCAAACTCGTCCCCGCCATCGAACGCGCCGGCGGCACCCATATCCCGCTCGACCTCAAATCCCGCAATCCGTTCCGCATGAGCTGGAACGGCGACCAACTGGCCAAACTGATCAAATCCCAGCGCGTCTCACTCATCCACGCCCATTCCCGCGCCCCCGCCTTCGCCGCCCGCGCCGCCAGCATGCGCCGCAGCATCCCGTTCGTGACCACCTATCACGGCGCCTACAACCAGACCGGCCCGCTCAAGAGCCGCTACAACGCCGTCATGGCCGGTGGCGACCGCGTCATCGCCATCTCCACCTTCATCGCCGATCTGGTCCGCGCCCGCCACCACATCGGCGATGACAAACTCCGCATCGTCCCCGGCGGCGTCGATCCCGCCCGGTTCGACCCCGATGCGATCAACGGCGGCCGCGTCGAACGCCTCGCCCGCGCCTGGCGCCTGCCGGACGGCGCCCCCACCATCATGCTGCCCGCCCGCCTGACCGCCTGGAAAGGCCAGCAGGTCATGATCGCCGCCCTCGCCAAACTCCGCCACCGCGACGCCATCCTCATCCTGGTCGGCAGCGCCCAGGGCCGCGACGCCTATCTGAAATCACTCTCCCACCTGGCCCAGAGCCTCGATGTCGCCAAACGCGTCCTGTTCGCGGGCGATTGCGCGGACATGCCCGCCGCCTACAAACTGGCCGATGTCGTGGTCAACGCCTCGACCGACCCGGAAGCCTTCGGCCGCACCATCGTCGAAGCCCAGGCGATGCGCCGCCTGGTCATCGCGACCGACCATGGCGCCGCCAGGGAGACCATCCGCGCCAACGAAACCGGCTGGCGCGTACCCCCCAACGACCCCGCCGCCCTCGCCGCCGCGATCGATCAGGCGCTCGATCTGCCGGTCGAAGCCCGCATCGCCATCGGCGCCGCCGCGCGCGATTTCGTTGCGACAAACTACGCCGTCAGCACCATGCAGGCCGGCAATCTCGCGGTCTATCACGAGTTGCTAGGGTGAAAATCCTGGTGATCCGCCACGGCGCGCTGGGTGACATCGTTCTCAGCCTCCCCGCCTTCGCCGGCATCCGCGCCCACCACCCAAATGCCACCATCACCCTGCTCACCACCGCCCCCTTCGCAGCACTCCTCGCGCAATCACCCTGGTTCGACCACGTCACGATCGATACCAAACCCGCCCCCTGGAACCTCCCTGGCCTGCTCGCCCTGCGCCGCGCGCTCACCGGCTTCGATTTCGTCTACGATTTGCAAACCTCATCGCGCTCCTCGCGCTATCACCGACCCACCGCCACGCCAATCCGGCCCGCAATACAATGCACAGCCGCGAACGCATCGCCGAAC
The DNA here is from genome assembly GCF_002282635.1 of Acidiphilium sp. 34-64-41. Taxonomy (NCBI): domain Bacteria; kingdom Pseudomonadati; phylum Pseudomonadota; class Alphaproteobacteria; order Acetobacterales; family Acidocellaceae; genus Acidiphilium; species Acidiphilium sp. 34-64-41. The sequence continues at coordinate 23,123 of NZ_NCJX01000033.1, forward strand.
AACTCGCCATCGCCGGCATCCCCACCCTGCCCACCCCCGACCTCACCTGGCTCGCCACGCAACCACCACCCGGCCTGCCGACGCGCTTCACCGCCCTCATCCCCGGCGCGTCCCCCCATCGGCCGGAAAAACGCTGGCCCGCCGCCAACTTCGGCGCCCTCGCCACCACACTCACCACACAAGCCGTCATCCTCGGCACCAGAGCCGAACAACCGATCGCCGCCGAAATCCGCCACCTCTGCCCCACCGCCATCGACCTGACCGGCCGCACCACCCTGCCCCAACTCGCCGCCACGCTCGCCCGCGCCACCATCGCCATCGGCAACGACACCGGCCCCATGCACCTCGCCGCCGCCCTGAATACGCGATGCATCGTGCTGTTCGGCGGCGCCAGCGACCCGGCATTGACCGCACCCCGCATGCCGGATGGCGCTTGGCCGACAATCATCCGCGCGCGCGATCTTGCGGATTTGCCGGTCTCCGAGGTGGTTGCGGCGCTCGGGGACAGGTAAGCAAGAAAGCTCTACTTTTTTGTAAAAAAGTAGCAAAAAACTTTCTTTAATTTGGTGCACAGGCGCCCCGCCGGTACGGACCAAACTAACGAAGTTTTTTTTGCTTCTTTTTTGTTCACAAAAAAGAAGACCTCCCCTTACCTCACGCTTGGCTTTGCCTCGCCACCCCGGCATAACCCTGCCTCACCCCTGCCCCAAAGGAGCAAACCATGCCCGCGATCACCTTGCCTGACGGTTCCGTCCGCGACTATCCGGGCGCCGTCACGGGCACCACGATCGCGGCATCGATCGGCCCGGGCCTCGCAAAAGCCGCCATCGCCATGGAGGTTGATGGCGCGCTGATGGACATCGCCCGCGAAATCAGCGCCGATTCCCGCGTCCGCTTCATCACCCGCAAGGACCCCGAAGCCCTGACCATGATCCGTCACGATGCGGCGCATGTCATGGCCGAAGCCGTGCAATCGCTCTACCCCGGCACCCAGGTCACCATCGGCCCGGCGATCGACGGCGGCTTCTACTACGATTTCTTCCGCAACGAGGCCTTCACCCCGGATGATCTGCCGGCAATCGAGGCCCGCATGCGCGCCATCATCGCCGCCAACGCACCGTTCACCCGCGAAGTCTGGCCGCGCGACACCGCCATCGATTTCTTCGAATCCCGCGGCGAACGCTTCAAGGCCGAGCTGATCCGCGACCTGCCGGATGCCGAAACCATCACCATCTACCGCCAGGGCGACTGGCTCGACCTCTGTCGCGGCCCGCACATGCGCGCCACCGGCGATATCGGCGGCGCCTTCAAACTCACCAAGGTCGCCGGCGCCTATTGGCGCGGCGATCACCGCAACCCCATGCTCAGCCGCATCTACGGCACCGCCTGGCGCGACCAGAAAGAGCTCGACGCGCACCTCCACCAACTGGAAGAGGCCGAACGCCGCGACCACCGCAAAATCGGCCGCCAGATGGATCTGTTCCACATGCAGGAAGAAGCCGCCGGCTCGGTCTTCTGGCACGAAAAAGGCTGGCGCCTCTACCGCACCGTCGAATCCTACATGCGCCGCCGCCAGGAGCAGTTCGGCTACTCGGAAGTCCGCACCCCGCAACTGCTCGACCGATCGCTGTGGGAAAAATCCGGCCATTGGGACAATTACCACGCCCACATGTTCATCGCCGAAGTCGAGGACGAAAACAAAGTCCTCGCGGTCAAACCGATGAACTGCCCCTGCCACGTCCAAATCTTCAACCACGGCCTGCGCAGCTACCGCGAGCTGCCGCTGCGCATGGCCGAATTCGGCGCCTGCCACCGCTACGAACCGTCCGGCGCGCTGCACGGCATCATGCGGGTGCGCGCCTTCGCGCAGGATGACGCCCATATTTTCTGCACCGAAGACCAGATCGCGAGCGAAACCGTCCGCTTCGTCGAAATGCTCCGCGCCGTCTACGCCGATTTCGGCTTCGAGGATTTCACCGTCAAATTCGCCGACCGCCCGACCCCCCGCGCCGGCAGCGACGAAGTCTGGGACAAAGCCGAATCCGCCCTCAAATCCGCCTGCGCCGAAGCCGGCGTCAGCTACACGCTCAACCCCGGCGAAGGCGCGTTCTACGGCCCGAAACTCGAATTCGTCCTGCGCGACGCCATCGGCCGTGACTGGCAATGCGGCACGCTGCAGGTCGATTTCGTGATGCCCGAACGGCTCGACGCCAGCTACATCACCGCCTCATCCACCCGCGCTCACCCGGTCATGCTCCACCGCGCTATTGTGGGCTCGTTCGAACGCTTCATCGGCATCCTGATCGAAAGCTTCGCCGGCCGCTTCCCGCTCTGGCTCGCCCCCACCCAGGTCGCCGTCGCCAGTATCGTGACCGACGCCAACGACTACGCCGAAACCGTCGCCGCCACGCTCAAGGCCGCCGGACTCTCGGTCGTCACCGATACCCGCAACGAAAAAATCAACGCGAAAATCCGCGACCTCAGCCTCGCCCTGATCCCCAACATCCTGGTCGTCGGCCGCCGCGAAGCCGAACAGAACACCGTCGCCCTCCGCCGCCTCGGCAGCGATGCCTCGCAGTCGATAACGCTCGACGACATGGTCACCGCACTGAAAACCGAGGCTACGCCGCCGGATTTAAGGTAGGTTAAGGGTAAGACTGCTTTTTTGTAAAAAAGCAGCAAAAAACTTTTGGTTATCGGTGCCCGGGGCATGGTCTCGGGCATCGGACCAACTGATTAGCGCGCTCTGCGAGACATTTCAGGGGGGTTTCGCTGCGATGAGGTCACCGACGACCAGCGATTTTGATGCCAGCGCCCTTGTGATAGAATTCTGGCGACTGATGGCGACCAATGATTTCCATGCGGTCGGGGACGTCCTGGCACAGGAATTTACCCTGGAATGGCCGCAGTCCGGCGAATTGATCCGCGGCCCGCGAAATTTCGCTCTGCTCAACGCCGAATACCCCGCACAAGGGCCATGGCGCTTCACCATCAATCAGATCGTCGCGCAGGGCGAGACGGTCGTTTCATACCAACCTGAGGTTCCGTTGACTCGAAAGTGATTTGTCGCGGCTCGGGCGGGTATGATTCGCTGAACTTCCCTGGAGGAGGTTTGCGATGACGGTAG